>JAVBSU010000102.1:0-7756 GCA_031556555.1 Christensenellaceae bacterium | reverse complement strand
GGACGGCAGGCTGGAGCTTTTAAGCACGAGAGGCCAGGATTATTCAATAATACTCGATTACGCGCACACTCCCGACAGCCTTGAGAACGTACTTACCGCCATACGGCAATTCGCGCCCGCGCGGGTGGTTACCCTGTTCGGCTGCGGAGGCAACCGCGACGCGACCAAGCGGCCTAAAATGGGAGAGATAGCCGGACGCCTTTCAGACTTCGTGATAATAACTTCGGACAACCCGCGCTACGAGGAGCCCTCCGCCATACTGGACCAGATAGAAGCGGGCGTTAAGAAGGCCAAAACGCCGTACATCCGCATCGAAAACCGCCGGGAGGCTATGGAGTACGCGATGAAGAACCACAAAAAGGGCGACACGGTGCTGCTGGCGGGCAAAGGGCATGAGACTTACCAGGAGATACGCGGCGTGAAACACGATTTTGACGAAAAAGTGATCGTCGGTGAAATACTCGACGGCATGGGAATAAAAGAAAAGGAAGCATAGGGGCTTGCAGGGGAAGTATAGCTGATGGACTTTTTGGTTAGAACATTAATAGCGGCGCTGGTGGCGTTCGCGGTGACGTTCGTTGCGTCCCTCATAATAATCCCCGTCTTGCGGAGAAAAAAGGCGGGCCAGCACGTCCGGGAAGACGGGCCTAAGACGCACCTCGTGAAAGAGGGCACGCCCACCATGGGCGGCGTTATGATAGTGATCGGGCTTGTTGCGTCCACGCTTTGCTGCTCTGTCTACACGGATATGAACGCCGTGCTGGCCATGGTGTTCGTACTGGGGGCGACGCTGGGCTTCGGAGTTATAGGTTTTCTGGACGACGCCGTTAAGATGTTTAAAAAGCGCTCGCTGGGCCTTCGGGCCTGGCAGAAGATAGTGCTTCAGGTGGCGGTGGCCGCTGCCGTGGCCTGCCTTTCATACTTCGCGCTGGGCAACGATTCTGAAATGATACCCTTTACCGCGGAACGGTGGAACCTTGGCTGGGCTTACATACCTTTCACCATGTTCGTCTTCATAGCGATGGTGAACAGCGTTAACCTTACGGACGGGCTGGACGGCCTGGCCACGGGCATAAGCATAAGCAACTCTGCCGCCTTTGTGACGATAATGTTGTTCATGTGCATGGGCACACTGTCCGGCGGGGCAAGCATGGACAACGGCGTGCTTAACACATTGGTGTTCGCGGCCGCGCTCCTTGGTTCGTGCGCCGCGTTCCTCTGCTTTAACAGGCACCCTGCCAAAGTATTCATGGGGGACACGGGATCGTTCGCGCTGGGCGCCGCGCTGACAGCCATAGCGGCCGCGCTGGGAATGCAGATACTCCTGCCCATAATGGGTTTCATGTTTGTGCTGTCGTCCGTCTCGGTCATACTGCAGGTGGGCTCGTACAAGCTAAGGGGAGGCAAGAGGATATTCAAAATGGCCCCGCTGCACCACCACTTCGAGCTTTCCGGCATGCCGGAAACAAAAGTTGTGGCCGGGTATGTGCTTATATCGATAGTGCTGAGCATACTCGCCGTGTGCGGCGCCGTGCTCTTCTCCGTTTAGAGTGCGATTAGGTGGATGATATGGATTACAGAGGAAAAAAAGTTCTGGTAGCGGGTATGGCAAGGAGCGGCGTCGCGTCTTGCGAATTGCTGTGCCGCCTCGGAGCGGATGTCACCGCCTACGATTTAAAAACAATGGACGAGCTGCCCGAAGAGGCGGCGAACGTGCTTAAGCAGTTAAATATTACGGACATGATGGGCAAGGACCCTCTCGAAGTGGTGGATTCGATGGATATTCTTGTACTGAGCCCCGGAGTGCCGCTGGGCCTGCCCTTCATACAGCGTGCGTACGAGCTGGGCATACGCGTCATAGCGGAGATCGAACTCGGCTACTCTGTCACAAAAGCGGATTTCATAGCCATAACGGGAACTAACGGGAAGACGACCACAACGGCGCTGACCGGCGAGATATTCAAGAACGCGGGCATAAAGACCTACGTTCTCGGAAACATAGGCATACCGATATCCCAGGAAGCGCTTAACACCAGCCCGGGCGACGTTGTCGTTGCTGAAACGGCCGCGCTGCAGCTGGACACTATCGACGAGTACCGGCCGAAGGGCAGCGCAATACTCAACATAACAGAAGACCACCTAGACCGTTACGGCGAGATGGAGTACTACATAGCCGCAAAGGCGAAGATATTCAAAAACCAGACGCCGGAAGATTACTGCGTGCTGAACTATGACAACGAGATAGTACGCGGCTTTAAGGACCATATAAAAGCCAGTGTGGTGTGGTTCAGCGCGGATTCGGTTGTTGAAGAGGGCTCGTACCTGGCCGATGGCAAAATAGTGTTCGCCCATGACGGCGTTATAACTGAAATACTGCCTGCCAGCGAGCTGCAGATACCCGGAAGGCACAATATTGAAAACGCGCTCGCTGCAACCGCGCTGGCCTGCCTTTACGGCATAGGAGCGGACGTCGTGGCGGGCACCTTAAGGACGTTCAAAGGTGTGGAGCACCGCATGGAGTACGTGTGCGAAGCGGGCGGGGTGAAGTTCATAAACGATTCCAAGGGAACAAACCCCGACGCGACGGTAAAAGCCATAAACTCCATGGATATCCCCACGGTGCTCATACTGGGCGGTTACGACAAGCAGGGAGATTTCGCCGGGCTGTTCAGGGCCTTCACGGACAATATAAAAGCTGTGATAGTGCTGGGCGATACGGCGCAGAAGCTTATTAACACGGCTTGCAAGGAAGGCTTTGAGAACTACATAAAGGCGGACGGTTTCGAGGACGCCGTAATGAAGGCTTACAGCATAGCGGAAAAGGGATGGGCAGTGCTGCTCTCGCCCGCCTGCGCCAGCTGGGACATGTTTGGCGATTTTGAGGAGCGGGGCAGGGAATTCAAAAGGATAGCCGGGAGGTTGTGCAATAATGCGCAGAAGTGAAAGCGTCGCCGTGGGCGGCGGCGTATATAAAAGAACCGCGGTAAAGAGCGAAGTGGCTGCGGTAAAAAGCGGTTACAAGAAGAAAACCGTGGGCGGCGGCGTGGACGTTTATATTGTGATAGCGGTTTTAGCGCTCGTGTCCGTGGGCCTGCTGATGGTGTTGACTTCGAGCTACTATATGGCGCAATCGTCAAAAGAATACGCTTACGACGGGCTGGGGCTTTTTAAGAAGCAACTGGTGGGCGTCGTGGTGGGCCTTGTAATAATGCTCGTTGTAAGCCGGTTCGATTACAGGAAGCTTATCAAAATGCGCTACGGCCTGCTCCTGTTCGCGCTGATAATGCTGGCGCTGGTCTTCACGCCCTTCGGAGTGGAGATGAACGGTGCGACGAGATGGGTAAGGATAGCAGGCTCACCCAGCATCCAGCCTTCGGAGATCGCCAAAGTGTGCCTTATCATATTCACCGCGGCGACGATATACGTGAACAGGAACAGGATGGATAAGTTCCGCTACGGCATAATGGCAAGCTGTGTGGCGCTCGTGCCCATCTGCCTTATGCTTTACTTCCAGCCCAACTTTTCTTCCATAATATTAATGTGCCTCATTGTTTTCATAATGATGTACGTAGGCGGAGCAAAAGGGTGGCAGCTTGCCGCGCTGGGCGGCGGAGGCGTGCTGGCCGGCTACGGGATGATGATGCTCGAAAGCTACAGGGAGGGCAGGATAAACAACTTCCTCGACCCCTGGCAAAACGCGACGGGCGGCGGATACCAGATAATACAGTCGCTTTACGGCATAGGGTCGGGCGGGATACTTGGCCGCGGCCTAGGAAACGGCAGGCAGAAGTACCTGTGGCTCCCCTACGGTGAATCCGACTACATATTCGCCATACTGGCGGAAGAACTTGGATTAGTAGGCGCGATATGCGTTATTGCGATTTTCGTATTCCTGATCTACAGGGGAGTAAGGGTTGCGATGAGCGCCCCCGACCTTTTCGGGACCATGCTGGTAACGGGAATAATCGCGCTCATAGGCATACAGATGATATTAAACATAGGGGTGGCGACAGCCACGATACCGGCGACGGGAGTGCCGCTCCCCTTTGTGAGCTACGGCAACTGGTCGTTAATGATAAACCTCGCCATGATGGGCGTGGTGCTCAACGTGTCCAGGCAGTCTAAGCGGGCGGAGGCTAAAGAAGGGGCTGAAATTGAAGCCGGGGCGTGACGCGCTTTTTAAGAGTCGAAATGTGAACTAAGTATTAATAATATAGCCCCATTGGGGATTTGGCGTGAGATTCTGATATAATTTCAGGTATCATTCGGGGGAAGAGACACACAACATGAAAAAGAAAAGCAAAGCGCCAAAAATAATCCTGACAGTATTGATTACCGCGCTGGTGCTGGCCGGTATAGGCTACTTCGGCTACGTGTTCTTCCAGGTGGAAGACGTTGAGGTCGCCGGCAACGGAAAGTTCACCGACGTTTACATAAAGGGCCTGGCCGGCATACCGCCCAAAACGCACATGCTGGCGCTCGACACGGACCGCGTTAAAGAGAGGATAGAAGCGGCGGAGCCTTACATTGAAGTGTTATCGGTCAGCAAGAAGTTTCCGCGGGAAGTGCTCATAGAAGTCAAGGAACGGCAGCCGCGGGCGCTCGTGGCGAATGCGGACACCTATCTTTTGACCGACAAAGACGCCATAATACTTGAGATGGTGGGCGGCCCGGTGGACAGCCAGCCTTACCCCGTAGTTGAGGGCTTCGCCATACTGTCGGCGGCGCTCGGGAGCCAGATAAGCACAGAGGACAGTTTCAAGATATCCGTGATGGGAGAGATACTTACGGCTATGGAAAACCGCCAGATGAACGAAGCGATAAAGACAATAGACCTGTCGGACATAAACAACATAAGGATGACTTCTTCGATAGGGCTGGCGATAAAGTTCGGACAGGCGGACAAAATAACCGACAAGATAAAAGACATAAGCATTTGGCTGCCAAAACTGACAGCCGACGGCAGGACGCAAGGGGTGCTCGACGTGTCCGCAGGCGCTTTCCCAATATACAAGCAGGATCAGGATCCTGACGATGCCGCCCCGCCTTCATCCGGAGGCCCTGACGGGACTGATGATGTGACGGATGAAGGCGGGGGCGGAGAGGGCGCGGAAAATAACGGCGACTGGTAGGAAGGGGGTAATTAAAGGTATAAAAGTGCATAGAAATCCTGTTAATTTAATAATAGTATTTTTTTTTCAGGTGTAGTATGATATTATATAACCGGTGTATTGTTGTCAGCAAGGACAAATATGCGCGTGTTGAATTGAACCTGCATTTTGGAGTTGCGTTTAAACGGACTTAATGACACACGAGGTTTTTTGATGAAGGACACAAAGACGATTATCGAGTTCGGTACTTCCAAGATATCATGCACAATAGCTGAAAGAAAACCGCGCATGGGTCTTGAAGTGCTGGGCTGTACACAAATAAATTATCAGGGGATTAAAAAACAGGGCTGGGTTGATAAGGACGAGGTCTACTACGTACTTGAGCAAGTCATAGAATCTGTTGAGCGGCAGGCGGGCGTCCGTATAAAGAACGTAGAGGTGGGCATTCCCGGTTCGTTTTTGAAAATGGTGAGCAGGACGGCCCAGGTGGACGTAAAGGGAAAAGTCGCCGAAAGGGACGTAGACCACCTCATCAGCAGGACGAGAAGGTTTGAGTACGACCGCGATTACTCAATGGTATGCGAGTGGCCCGCATGGTTCTACCTCGACGACGGTAACGTGTACCTTGACCCGCTCAACGTAGCGACGAGAAAGATGAGGGGCTGCATATCGTACACGCTGGCCAGCAGGGCATTCCTGAACGACGTTATAAAGCTCACGAGGCACCTTGGCATAAGGGTTGATAATTTCATACCCGAGCCGCTTGCCGAAGCCCTGTACCTTGTGCCGGAAGAAAAGAGGGATTCTATTGCAGTGTTGGTAGATATAGGGTATTATACTACTAACGTTTCCCTGATTTACGGCGATGCGATACTGTACTTCACCAGGATAGACATGGGAGGGGGCAGCATCACTTCGGACATAAGCTACGTTATGAAGCTTGACACGGAGACGGCGGAACTTTTAAAAAGGCAGTATTCCTTCGGGTTGGAGGAGAACAACGGCGCGGCGTACATGTACGCGAAATCGCCGGAAGGCAGGCTGAAAAAGTATCCGTACGACCTCCTAAAGCAGATAATAGACGCGCGGGTGGAGCATCTTATACTATATATTTCGAGGTTTTTTAGGAAAGCCGAAACAAAGCTCGGGAAAAACTTCGACATATTTCTTACCGGTGGTGGTATATCGTTTATGCGGGGAGAAACGAGCTTTTACAGGTCGATCTCCGGAAAGACGCCGGTTAATACGAAAGTAAGCAACGCGAAGATGCAGTCGCCCGATTTACACGCAGCGTACGCAATGTTGCAGTTTGCGTACGATAAAGTGTTTGTAATAAAGCCCCAACAGCAGAGGCGGGGAATTTTTGGAAAAGGTAAGGAAGCTAAATTCTAAGGAGGAGGACTTATGTCGCTCGAATTTGATAACAACAGTGAAAACTATGCCAAGATACGTGTGTTTGGCGTAGGAGGCGCAGGAAACAACACCATAAACCGAATGATCGAGTTTGGTGTCAAGGGGGCCGAGCTTATAGCGGTCAACACTGATAAACAGGCTCTGTTCCTGTCTAAGGCGGACCAGAAGATCCAGATAGGCGAAAAGCTTACCAAAGGACTCGGTTCTGGCGCTGATCCGACTATTGGAAGGAGAGCGGCTGAGGAAAGCAAAGATGAACTTGAGCAAGCCGTAAAGGGCTCCGACCTCGTGTTCGTGTCGTGCGGCCTTGGAGGCGGCACGGGAACGGGCGCGGCGCCCATACTGGCCGAACTTGCGAGAGACAGCAGCATACTCACCATAGGCTTCGTTACAAAGCCTTTCTGGTTCGAGGGGCACCCCCGGGCCAAAGCGGCTGAAAGAGGATTTAACGAGCTTAAGCACGTGGTGGATACGATAGTGTCCATCCCGAACGACAAGCTTTTAAGCACGGTGGCGAAAGATACGCCCTTAATAGACGCTTTTAAGGTTGCGGACGACGTCATGCGCCAGGGCATACAGGGCATTATCGACCTCATAGGCAGGCCGGCGCTCATTAACCTCGACTTCGCCGACGTGAAAAAGGTCATGACGCTGCGGGGAGTAGCGCACATGGGCATAGGCATAGGCTACGGCGAGAACAAGTCCGTGGAAGCAGCCAAGCAGGCCATAAACAGCCCCCTCCTCGACACTACGATAGAAGGCGCGAGAGGCATAATATTCAACGTGACGGGCGATTCCTCCATCGGCATGTACGAGATACAGGAAGCTGCCAAAATCATACAGGAAGGCGCCGACCCTGACGCGGACGTGTTTTTCGGAGTGTGCATAGACCCCACTCTTGAGGACGAGGTACGGATAACCGTTATAGCGACAGGCTTCGATTCTCCCGAGGAATTCATGGAAGAAGAGGAAGCCATGGCGGCCCCGAAGCCCAAGAAAAAGCTGGAGGAGAAGATAGAGTTCACCGAGCCAATAGTGGCGGAAACGCGCGAGGCCGAGCCTATAGAGCCCTTGAGGCAGAGGCCGGTGCATCAGTCGTCCATGCAGCCCGCTCCCTCACTCATGATGGATGAATACCGTGAGGAAAAACAGCAGCCCGCTGACGACGTGAGCGCGGACGCCGACCGTGTGGACATGTTCGGCGACGAAGACCTTGAAGTGCCGTCCTTCCT
>JAVBSU010000187.1:0-6157 GCA_031556555.1 Christensenellaceae bacterium | reverse complement strand
ATAGAGTTCACGGCCACGGTATTGCCGGAAGACGCTACCAACAGGGAAATCGAGTGGGTGATACACAGTTCGAACCTGAGCAAGGCCACGGTGGACGAAGACGGCCTTGTCACGACGGCGGCGGCGGGCAAAGTGGCGGTTACGGCCAAGGCGAAGGATAACCTTGATATATTGGACAAAGGATACCTCTACATAAAACCCGAAGCGTATATAATAGTGAACGTACCCAAGGGGCCGGTGAGCTTGAATGTTGGCGAAACGCTTACAATCGCCCCGGGCGTTTACGCGATGGCGCTCAAAGCGCCGCTCCCGGATACCCCGGTAGAGGCGGCAGTGTCGCGATCAGGCTGCGTGGCTGTGAACGGAGGCGGCAGCATAACCGGCGTAAAAGAAGGCAGCTCCATTGTTACGTACACGGCCCCGGAGTATGATATCATTAGAAAGCTGAGGATTATCGTCACGCCCCCTATCTTTGGCTAGCGAACACGATAGGGATTCCCCGGCTTAGCCCCTCCGGGTTGGCTTTGCGGCCCGAAGCCATAGTAGAATGGACTAGCATAATTTCACTGCCTCTGCTTCTTGGAATTATCGGGAATCAGTATTACGGCGGCGACGAGGATTATTCCGTAGAGGATGTTCTGCGCGCTAAGGGGCAGGTTTATGGCCGCGAGGAAGCCGCGCAGTATCACGAGGATGAACGACCCGGCTATGGTGCCCACGTAACTGCCCGAGCCGCCCATCATTGAAGCGCCGCCCAGCACAACGGCGATGACCGTCATGAAAAGGTAGGAGTCGCCCATGCCGAGGTAGCTCTGGCCCAGGCGCCCGGCATACAGCATGCCCGCTATGGCGGGCGCAAGGCCTCCGATCATGTACGCGAGTATCTTGACTTTCTTGACGTTCACGCCCGAGAAGTAGGACGCTTTCTCGTTGTTGCCCACAGCGTAGAGCTGCCGCCCGAATTTTGTGTAGTGCAGCAGGAATATCGCAATAAACGAGATCACCGCCCATATCAGTATGAGGTTGGGGATGCCCAGTGTGGAGCCGGTTGCGAGGTTCACCATAAACTCGGGCGCGTTGCCGCCCGGTGTGCCGCGCAGCAGCACCAAAAGAGCGCCCTGGAGGATGTTGTTCATGCCCAGCGTCATTATGATGGGCGGGATTTTGAGCATGGCCACGCCGAGGCCGTTCAAAAAGCCAACCAGAATGCCCACGCACAGTATCAGCAGGATTATGAGGCCGAGGGGAATGTCCGTCTTGCCGCTCAGGAATGTTAAAAGTATGGCGGCGCTGGTCATGTTCCAGGGGATGGAAAGGTCGATACCGCCCGTTATTATAACGAAGGTCTGGCCCAATGCCATCATTCCTATGAGCGCCGCTTCGTACATGAGCACGGTAAAGTGCGAACCCTGGCCAAAGCCGGGTACGATTATCATGACGACCAGGAACATGATTATGGCGGCGAGGTAGCTCCATACGATTATTTTGTGCTTGGCGAACGTGTTCTTTATCAAATCAACCATATTCAAGCCCCCTCTTTTCTTTCATTATGGTGGAAATGGAGCCCATGGCCACCGCGCCTATCATCAGAACGCCCTGGAACAGCGAAGTGTAGTACGACGTTATGCCCGCGAACACGAGTATGTCGCTTATTATTTTTAAAATGAACACGCCCACGATCGTGCCCACAACGCCGCCCTTGCCGCCGGAAAGCGCCGTGCCCCCTATAACGGCCGCGGCCACGGACATCATTATGTTGGCTTCACCCACGGTGGGCGAGCCCGTGCGGTTTATTCCCGCATAGAATATGCCGCCCAGCGCCGCGCACGCGCCGGATGTCATGTACACTTTGATTTTGGTCCACATTACGCTCACGCCGTTGAAGTAGGCAGCGCGTTCGTTGCTGCCTATGGCGTATATGGAGTAGCCGAAGGACGTGTTTTTTATTATGAACCATACGGCGATGATAACCGCTATGAGCACCAGCGTCATGGAGACGCCGCCCTTGCCACCGATTTTGGATACGAGGACGGATGACAAGTTGGGGTCGATGACGCCGCCGTCCGATTTCAGGATGGACAGGGCGAAACCGCCCATGACCGTCCACGTTCCCAGCGTCGCCACAAAGGGTTGTAAGCGGAACTTGGATATGAGAAAGCCGTTCAACGCGCCTGTACCGAGGCCGATTAAAAGGCACACCGCTATCGCGCCCACTATCGAGCTCTCGCTTATGGTGGCCATGAGGCAGGTTGTAAGGCTCATCACGCCGCCCACCGAAAGGTCCATTCCCTGGCTTATCAATACGATCGTCTGCCCGACCGCGATTATAATAAGCGGCAGCGACAGCTCGCCCTTTATGTTCAGGTAGTTGAGGCTTATGGTGGCGGGCTTTAGCAGGCCCATTATAACCACGAGCGCCAGCAGGACAAAGTATGGTATTGCCGTACTCCACTGGAATTTTGATCCTGTCAATGTTTTTGGCTTGGTGCTCATTGCGCCCCCTCCCCGTTCGTTATTTGTTCTCCGACCGAGTATTTTAGTATATTTTCACTGGTAAGCATGTCCCGCCCGAGCGTTCCGAACACGGTGTTGTCGTACATCACCATCACGCGGTCGCATATGCCGGTGAGCTCGGACATGTCCGTTGAATAGTAAAGCACAGAGTTGCCGCTCTCGGCAAAGTTCCTGACAAGCTTGAATATTTCGGATTTGGTGCCAATGTCCACGCCGCGCGTGGGGTCGAGCATCAAAAACACCCTGGGGTTGAGCATCAAAAACTTGCTTATGAGAACTTTCTGCTGGTTGCCGCCCGAAAGGCTCATCATGAGGTCGTTTTTGCCGCCCATCTTTATGCTGAGGCGTTCGACCGCCTCGTTAACCACGCGCTCTTCCTTTTTCCTGTCTATGACCCCGTGCCGCGAGACGAGGTCCAGCGCGGAGATCACCAGGTTGTCCTTTATGCTCATCGTCTGTATCAGGCCTTCGGTGGAGCGGTCTTCGGGTATAAGCGCCAGCCCGTTCCTCATGCCGTCCGAAGGGTTATTGAGCCTGGCGCGCTTCCCGTCTATTATTATTTCGCCCGAATGCAGGCGGATCATCCCGCCGAGCGCCAGAAACAGCGGTACCTGCCCCTGTCCGGCCAGCCCGCCCACGCCCAGCACCTCCCCCTTTTTAAGAGTGAAGGAGATGTTGTCCAGCATTTTCTCGGCGGACGCGCCTTTTACTTCCAGTGCGGTCTCTTCTTTTGAAACGCTCTGCCATTCGGGGAAGTAGGCTGAGAGCTTACGGCCTATCATCATGGATATCAGCTCGTCATTGTCCGCTTCTTTGAGCTCGCGCACGCCCACGTCTTTGCCATTCCGGAAAACCGTCACCCGGTCGCAGCTCTGGCGTATTTCCTGCAGCCTGTGCGATATGAATATGACGAGCTTGCCATCGTCCGCCAGCTTGCGCGCCAGGGATAAAAGCCAGTGCACCCTGTTTTGAGTGAGCGCGGACGTCGCTTCGTCGAATATCACGACCTTTGGGCTGCGCGAGAGTATTTTAACTATCTCCACGATCTGCTGCTGCGAAAGCGGAAGGTTTTCCACAACAGCGCCGGGGTCGATATCGTCTATTTCGTATTTATCAAATAATTGCCTGGTCTTTTCGTTAAGCGTTCTTTTACTTATGAGCGGCCCCTTGCCCTTGGGCCACTCGCCGAAGAATATGTTCTGCGCCACAGTAAGGTCGCGCATAAGGCTGAGTTCCTGGAATACAGTGCCTATGCCCCGGTCTATGGCTTCCTTGGGGCTGTGGAACTTCAATTCTACCCCGTCAAAACTTATGCTGCCTTCGTCCGCGGGCTGTACGCCGCTCATGATTTTGATGAGGGTGCTCTTGCCCGCGCCGTTTTCACCGAGTATGCTGTGCACTTCGCCCGTTCTGGCGGCAAAGTCCACCTTGTCCAGCGCGCGCACCGCTCCGAACGATTTTGATACGCCACTTACAATAAATTCGGCCATATAGTGTTCTCCTGTTTTTGCCTCCGGCGGCTGGGGAACGTGTTCCCCAGACCCCCGCTCACTGGCGTTCGCGTACTAATTTGATTTCTTTAGTTTGGCGAACGTATTGCGCCGGGTCAAGGGCCGGCCGGCCCTTGTGGGGTTCTTAGGGGCAACGCCCCTAAGATTTAAAACTACAGTATAGCTTCAATCGGAACGGTAACGCCCACAAAGTCGGACAGGGTGGGGTTCTGCATACCGGGGGCGAGCTCGGGCCACCAGTTGACGCCTTCCTCGATCTGCTCGAAGGGAGCAGTGACTCCGGCCGCTTCGGCTGTGGCCGTATCCATTACGTACAGCATCCAGGGGGAATCCATCTGTTCGCCGGTGGGATACTCTTCCGTACCCTCGAGGACGTTGACTGCCATGGCCATGGCGTCCGCGCCTATTCCGGGGCCGTTGTGGATTATAGCGCCGTCGCAGCCGTTCTCTTCGAGCGCTTCAAAGCTGCTGTTGTAGCTCCAGGCAACGATGGGAACCATGGGGCGGTCGGCTTCCTTGAGCGCCTGAACCACTGGCGCGGCGTAAGCCTGTGTGTACACGCCGTCGATTACGGGGTTTGCGGCTATGGCGGCCTGCATACCTGTAAGCGTGTCGCCCTCGGCGAAGTTGGAGTCGTACTCGTGCACGACTTTTATGTCGGGATACTGGTTAAAGACTTCCATCGCGCGGTCATAGAGCGGAATGGAACCGGACGCGCCGGCGAGGCCCCTATCCACCACGAGGTTGCCCTTGCCGCCCATGGCCTCAACGAGGTACTTGGCGGATTCTTCGGCAGTGTCGCCGAAGGGGCAGCCGTAGGCTACCACGCCGGGCATGTTGACTATCTGGTCGAAGGATATCACGACTATGCCCGCGTCCAGCGCGCGCTGGCAGGCGTTGTTAAGAGCCGTGGGAGAGGACGCGTCTATTAGGATTGCGTCGTAGCCTTCCATGATGAGGGCGTCAATGGACGCGCTCTGGTCCTCGGGAGTGTTTTCGCAGTTAACTATGGTGAAGTCAACGCGGTCTTTCCATACGTCGGAATCAGCCACGTACTGGGCGATTTTCTGCATTTCCTGACGCCAGTCGTTGCCTACGAAAGAGTTGCTGAGCGCGATCTTCCACTTGCCGTCCGCGCCGCTGCCGCTCCTGGTGGGCTCGGTTGCGGGCGCTGTGAACGCTGAAAGCGCCAGCACGCACACCAAGGCTAAAACTACTACAAAGATCAGTCTTTTCTTCATAATTACCTCCATAATATGTATATGTGTTTTTTTAAGTGGCTATTCCCCACTTAAACTTGTTCAATTCCACAGGGCCGCTATCCGTCACGTGAATCACGCGCTCCAGGCGCACGCCGGACGAACCGGAGCCGTTCGTGTAGTTCTGCGGCTCAATACATACGACCATGCCGGATTCTATAACGTCGTGCTCGTAGTTTGTTATGCGCGCGGGCTCGTTGACGCTGCAGCCAACCTGGTGGCCGCCGTACACCGCCGCGTCCATACCGTTTTTACGGAAGACATCGGTCATGGCGGCGTCCACATCCGACAGCTTGTTGCCGGGGTAAAGCATGGACAGCCCCGCGTCGTACGCACCCTTCACTATCTTGAAAAGCTTTAGCTGTTCGGCGTTGGGTTCGCTGCCGAAGACGACCGTGTTCGTGCAGTCGCACCAGTAGCCGTTGAGCCGTATGCTCATATCGAATAACCCGAGGTCGCCCCGCTCTATCTTTCGCGGGATGGGGCCTTTTATCTGGCTCAGTTTGTTTATGCGCGGGCCGGTTACAAGGTCACCCGTTATCCTGACAGCCTCGCCTGCCGCCTGGTCCATCGCCAGCAGGACGCCGTGCCACACTTCCATCTCCGTCTCGCCGTTGTAGTTCCGCGCGTATTCAAGCAGCCGCGCCTGCCCGGCGTCTTCGACCATGGCGCTGCGGCTTAACCGTTCTATCTCGTACGGGAGTTTTACTTTGCGCGCGAGGTTCAGCGCCTTTTGCGCGTCCTTTAGGGCGGCGCCGGGGAATTCGTCTTTTAACATTTCATACAGTATGGCGGGAAGGCATTTGAACTCCACTCCCAATGTTTTTACGGGGGAAGATTTGCGGATAAGTTCCCTGAGAGGATCCTTCAATG
>JAVBSU010000162.1:0-7736 GCA_031556555.1 Christensenellaceae bacterium | reverse complement strand
GTTCACCCTTACGCCGAAGGGGGCGAGCTGGCGCGCCATGTGAATGGTTAGCGTGCTTATGCCGGCCTTTGAGGCCACGTAGTTGGGGCCGACGTTCATACCTCCTGTTTTGGCGGCGGCGGCCGTTATGTTTATTATGTTGCCTTTGCCGGCCGCGCGCATGGCCATCGCGGCGTACTTGCAGCAGAAGAACGTGCCCTTTAGGTTTACGTTCAGCACCCGGTCCCACTCGTCATTGTCTACCTCGTACCACTTTGAGAGCGATATAACGCCCGCGCAGTTCACGAGCGCGTGAACGTCCGTATAGCGGTTGAAAAGAGCGTCCACTTCTTCTTCTTTGGAAACGTCGACAATCTCTTTAAGCGCGTCCTGGGGGATGCCGCCTACTTTTATGTCGCAGCCGGCAACGCGCGCGCCCTTCGCGAGAAAAGCAGAACACACGGCTTTGCCTATGCCGCTTCCCGCTCCGGTGACAACTATTGTCTTGCCGTCGAATTTCATTTTTTCGCCTCTTTCTCAAGATGTTTCTTAGTAGCCTCTATGAGGGCGGGGTACTTGCCGTAAGGCTCGAAGGGAGGCACGAACACGCAGAAAAGGTTGAGCGTCTCGCTGCTGCTGGTGTTGATGCATTCGTGGCTGACGCCCGCTTTCGCGTGGAGTATGCCGTGGGCGGGTACGTGTAATTCCTCGCCGCCGAGTATAGCTTTGCCCTCTATCTCAAAGTAAATGTATTCGTCCGCGTCCGGGTGCACATGCCCTTCGGATATTGCTCCTGCGGGTATCTGCGTAAAGACGAGATTGAGGCGCTCCTCGCCGGTTGTCTCGCGCGAAATGGGCATCCTCACCTTGCGTGTCAGCCCTTCGCCAAACTCCGCGTATGGGAATTCAAGTGTGTTGTAAACCATGTTTATCCTCCTTTGAGTGGTTCCCCAGACGGGGGCCCGGGGCCTGGCGGCCCATTTTGGTTATTAGGGGCGAAACCCCTGAGCATAATCTACCATAGTTGAATTATAATACAAAGGCATAATTGGTGCAACCAATTTTTGCGCCAAAGATAATGGCAACATTGGTTGCCATTATCATCTTTTAGAAATTAAGCTTTAACTTTGCGGTTTTGCCTGAACACGTCGAACAGCACGGCAGCCGCCATGAGCGCGCCCTGTACGGCCATTCGCATTGTAGAGGGAGCTCCAAGGAATATAATGGCATTCTGCGCGACATCGACAAGCGTCACGCCTATCAGAACCCCCAATGGCGAGCCCTTGCCGCCCGCTAGCGACACGCCGCCCACCACGCAGCCCGCTATGGCCCGGAACTCCCAGCCATCGCCCGTCTCCGGTTTACCTATGCCGACATTAAGTGTTAACAGTATGCCTGCGACGCCGGAGAGCACGGCGGAGAGTACGTATGCGTTGAAGCGCATTTTAGTAACTTTGATACCCGCCAGAGCGGCTACTTCGCGGTTGTCGCCGACAGCAAGCAGGCGGCGACCCCAGAGGGTCTTTTTTATTGCCACGAACGCCACGACGAATATTATGATCATTAGCCAGAAGTGAACGGGCATCCCGAGGAACCTTTCGTCCTTAAAAAACTGTGATATGCCGTGAGCCGGGTGATCTACGGGAGTATTGTACACGGAGAGCTCGTAGCCCTTTATGAACATGTACCGAAGGCCGCCGAAGATGTATAGCGTGCCCATAGTCGCCACGAAGTCGGGCACGTTTAGCTTTACCACGAGCAACCCGTTCAAAAGGCCGATGCCCACGCACGCTATGATAGGAACGATTATGGATGGCAGCCAGTGCCAGCCGGCGTCGACTATTAGAACGGACATGATAATGCCCGCGAAGCCGGCCACGCGGCCGGTTGAAATATCGACGTTGCCCGTCATTAGAGGAAAACTCGCGCCCAGTGCGACTATCGCTACGAAGGGTATCTGGTTGAACATGGCCGCGAAGTTGTTTACGCTTAGAAAGTCGGGGCGGAATATCCACGTAACGAAAATTATGATAGCGAGAGGGATAAATGCGGAAAACTCATCCGTACGGGTGATTGCCCTTATGCCCTTTACAAATACGTTTTGCTTTTTTACCTGTTCCATAAATCTTCCCCCCCTTAAACCATGGCCTTGGCTTCGGCGCGTTGCCTTGCCGTATCCAGAAGCACCGACGCAATGAGTATGACGCCGATCAGCACAAGCTGCATGTTTGTGTCAACTTTCAATATGCGCAGGCAGTACCACAGCGTGTGGAAGAGCAGCACGCCGAGGGCAACACCGTAAATGGAACCCTTTCCGCCCGTCATGCTTATGCCGCCTATGGCGCAGCAGGTTATGGCCCGGAATTCACGGCCCTGGCCGAATTCCCAGCTTGCCGTCTGCTGTTGGAGCACATCGAAGAGGCCGCCCGTGGCCGCGAGCACGCCCGCCAGCACAAACACAAGAATCTTCGTCCGGGTAACGTTTATTCCCGCCAGGAGAGCCGCGTCCTTGTTGCCGCCCACCGCGCGAAGCCGGTAACCGAACTTTGTGTTTCTCACGACTATGTCCAGCACGACTATGAGTATTATGAATATAAAGAACAACCAGGTCAGTTCGAGCGGCCGCGCGCGGGTGAAGTCAGTCATGCCCATGGATTTTAGCGGGAAAGGGGTTCCTTTGGTAATGGTCATGGCGATGCCGTTACAGATGAACTGGGTGGCCAGCGTGGTTATCCAGCTTGTCAGGCCGATTTTAGCTGTCAAAAATCCGTTTACAAAGCCTATAAGCGCACCCGTGCCAATGCCCACGGCAATGCACACGAAGGCCGGAGCTCCGAGTACCGCCGCCATATAGCCGCACATCACGCCCGAAAGCGCGCCGCAGGTGCCCAGCGAAAGGTCGATCTCGCCCGTCATTATTACGAACGCTTCGCCGAGCGCAGCCGCGCCGATGTATATCATGCCGACGAGGATGGACGAGATATAAGTCCAGGTTGCGAAATTAGGAGCCATTATAGACGTAAAGATTACAAGGGCGACAAGCGGCAGGAGCACTCCTACCTCAGGCTTAAGAAAAATCCTTGCCCCCAGGCTCATTGTGTGTTCTTGTGTAATTTTTTTCTCCATGCTTTTAACTCCTAACTTTCCTGACTTGCCTGATGGCTTACCGATTTGAATGTCTTTACCGACATTTCCATTATGCGGGCGGTAGTCGCTTCTTCCTTATCGAGCGAGCCCGTCACGCGGCCTTCCGCCATAACTATGAAACGGTCGCTCATGGCCATTAACTCAGGCAGCTCGGAAGAGATCATGATTATTGCCACGCCCTCTTCCGCAAGTTTGTTGATAAGCTGGTAAATTTCGTTTTTAGAACCGACATCTATGCCCTTTGTGGGTTCGTCCAGTATGAGCACCGCGGGTTCAGTGTTGAGAGAGCGCGCTATAACCACTTTCTGCTGGTTGCCGCCCGAAAGCGTGGCGACCTTTGTATTTAAGCTGGGCGCTTTTATGCTGAGGGCTTCCACGTAAGGCTTTGCGCGCCCCGCGATTTTTTTGCCCAGCACGAACGGCCCGTGGCTCACCGCTTTAAGGTTGGATATTGAAATGTTGTTTTTTAGGTCCCACACAAAATTGAGCCCGTAACGCTTCCTGTCCTCGCTCACAAGGCCTATTCCGTTGTCAACCGCCTGCTGGGCGGAAGCTACGTGTATTTCCTTGTTTTTAAAGTACATCTTGCCGGACTTTCTTGAAAGCACTCCGAATATTGCCATGCAAACCTCGGTTCTGCCCGCGCCGACCAGTCCGGCCAGGCCGAGAACCTCTCCGGCGCGCACCTTGAAAGACACGTCCTCAACAAGGTTTTTATTGGCGATATAGGGATGCTCCACAGTTATACTCTGTACGTCAAGCACCACGTCGCCGATAGGAACGTCACGATCGGGATACATCGTGGTTATCTCACGGCCGATCATGTCCGCGATTATCCTGCCGGTCTCGTAGTCCTTCCGCTCGAATGTGCTTATGTTCTTGCCGTCCCTCAAAATTGTGACGCGGTCTGTTAGTTCCAGTATCTCGTCCATCTTGTGCGTGACAAATATTATGCTCGTGCCCTTTTCCTTGAGGCCGCGGACGACCTCAAAAAGCCTGTCTACATCCGCGTTCGAAAGGGAAGTGGTGGGTTCGTCGAGTATGAGAACCTTGGGGTCTTCGGCGAGCGCGCGGGCTATCATGAGCATCTGCTGCTGGCCTATGGAAAGCTTCCTCACGTCGGCTTTCGGGTCAAGGTCTATTTTATTCGCCGTCAAAAGCTCCCGCGTGGCGGCATATATCGCTTTGAAGTTGACAAAGCCGGATTTGTCTTCTTTTTTCGCGCCCTTTTTCCTGGAGAGCTTAAGGTCGCTCATGTATATGTTTTCAGCCACGCTGAAGTTTTTAAGCACGTTTATTTCCTGGGGAACAAAGCCTATGCCCGCCTCAATGGCGTCCTGCGAGCTTTGGGGCTGTATCTCCTGCCCGTTAATAAGTATTTGTCCGGTATAGCTGCCGTGAGGGTATATGCCGTTCAGTACTTTTAAGATGGTGGATTTCCCCGCGCCGTTTTCCCCTATAAGGCCCAGGATCTCGCCACTGCTCACATTAAGGCACACGTTGTCGTTTGCCAGAACGCCGGGAAATTTCTTTGTTATGTTGATCGCTTCCAGAGCGTACATAAATATCATGCCCTTTCCGATTTATTGTTTGAAATGCACAACGCACAGGGGGGAAAGCTCCCCCCTGGCATTGCAGTTTACATATTATTGGTAATTATTTTTGTGCGTGTATCTTATTGGAAGAATTCGTCAACCTGAGCGGCTATGCCGCGATGGAATTCTATGCCGTTTTTGTCAGTGCCGTCAACAGTTACAATGGGAGCCTCAAGGTCTGTCCAGATCGGAACTTCGCCGCCCCTGAACACTACGTCGAGGTATTCCATTGTCATAGCGGCTTCGTCATACAGAGGCTGCGCGACGAGCGCCAGGACTTTGCCCTGCTCCAGATAGTCGAGGTTGCCGGCTGTGGCGTCCATACCGATTATGGCGATTTCTCCGTCAGCTTTGCCGGCTTTGGAAGCGGCGTCCGCCCATGTTACAGGGCTGTTTCCGGTTGTGCCGAAAGCGCCTATTACATCGGGATTGGACTGAAGGATAGCAAGGTTTACAGCCGTAGCGGAGTCGATAACGCCGCCTTCGAGTTCGGGCTCAAGGAGAGTGATCTTGGAAAGATCGTATGTTCCTTCGTCAGCAAGCTTCTGCCACTGGGCAGTGAAGCTGTCAAGCGCCGCGTTCTCGGTGATGTTCTTTGTGTTCTGCGTCAGGGCGATGGAACCTTCTTTGCCGTCAAGGGTCTCGGCCATGAGGTCAGCGGACTGCTGGCCGTAGAGAACGGGGTCGCAGGCCATGTTGAACACGAGGCCTTCGGGATACGTGCCGTCTTCCTGAGCATGGTTGAAGTGGGGGATACCGATTACAACGCCCTGAGCGGCTATATTGGCCATGGTCTCGTAAGCAGAGGAGTCGCCGGCCCACATAAGGAGTCCCTTACCGCCTTCAGCCGCGAAAGCTTCGGCAGCTGCGTACTGCTCCGAAAGGTCGCTGCCCTCGGTGCCTATTACCTGGGCGTCAGTGTAGCCGAGTTCTGCAGCTTTCTGCAGGAAGCCGAGCTGAACTATCCTGTGAACAGGGTGGTTCATGACGGGCATGCAGATAGCCACGGGGTAATCCGCTTGGTTGATTTCGACGCCTTCGACGACGTCGCCCGCGATCTCTTCATCGGCGGCGAAGCCGAACGCAAACGCGCAAAGGAACAGAGCGGCCAGTACGAAAATCAGTGTTCTTTTCATTCTTTCTTCCTCCTAATTGGTTTGCCCGTGTTGCCGGGCAGTTTATTTATGCACTGCTCTTAGAGTATATACCGTTTGAGCAGAACACTTTTGTATGTTAATACAAAATTAATGCATATGGAAAGTTCTGATTCGTTAGTATAATCGGTTACATTTCAATGCCGGCGGCTTTTTAATGAATAATACGGATTTTGGCTTGAGTTAGTCGTCTCTATACGTATAGAGTAACCGATATCATTTGGAAATGCAAGAGTTAAATTAAAGTTTTACGCAAAAAATGTTATCGGTTACCTTGCCGGATATCCGTCATAAATACGACTGTCAAAAGTCGCACGAAATCAGCACCCCTCCCTCTCCTATTATTGCCGTTTTGGCCGGCCGCATAAGCAGCAGGCGGCAGTTCTGGGCGTTCTTTCCGAAGTATTCTATTGCGTCGAACGGACTGCCTTTCTCCGCCGAGTGCAGGGGAAAGGTCCAGAAGTGGTGCGGCACGCAAAGTTTAGAACCCATGCTGTCCGCTAATTGTGACGCCTGTTCCGCGTCGAGGTTTCCAAATGCGCCGTTTATTGGCAAAAGGGCGACCTGGGGAGAGAATTCCAGCGCCGTCTTGAGCCTGTCACGATTGTGGCAGGTGTCGCCCGAGTAGTACACGGAGGTGAAGCCGAAATCCAGTATGAAGCCAAGCGCCAGCGGAGCTAGGCAGCCGTGGTCGCAGCCCACCGCCAGAAGTTCAAACTCGCCGCAGTGGAGGGCCTCGCCCGGCTGCATTGCGGTAAATTTACTCACGTCAAGCCCGGCGTTCCGCGCTTTTTCCACGGACGGAGCGTTGGTCACGCACTTTGCTCCGGCATTTTGCATTATAATAGGAAGCGCGTCCATATCAAGGTGGTCTTCGTGCTCGTGCGAGCAAAGAAGGATGTCTATATCGACCTCGCCGGGTTCAAACGGGGGAATGGTCATTCGTCTGAAACCCTGGCCCTGCTCTTTTTCAAATATGCGGTAGGTATAGTCAGTCAGGCAGGGATCGATAACGATTATTTTTCCGCCCGCTGTCTTTATGAGGAAACCGGCTTGACCCAGCCACACGAGCGCGACATTGCCGTCCTTAACTTCCACGGAATTTATGTATTCGGGAAAGTGCATATTCTCCTCCTTGGTATCAAAGGTATAATTGCATGTTGCTGCTGAGTATCACCTGAGGGTCGAGGAAAACGACGTCCTCGTCGAACTTCCGCTCCGCTGCGAGGTATTCGTACATGTAGCGCACAGCCATAAAGCCTATGGAGAAGGGATCCTGGAATATGGAAGCGTTGACAACACGCCGCTGCATGAACTCGGCCAACTCGGGAAACATGTCCGAGGCGACTATTTTTAGTTTTTGGCCGTAGCCGAGCTCCTCTATGCGCTTACAGAAGCTTATGGAGTTAGCGGAGCCCAAATACACGCCCGCGGCGTCCGGCACTTCCCTGACCATCCTGTCCGCGATGCGCGAAGCTATGACGACGTCGTCGAAGTGCTGGTAGATTTCCGCCATTACAAGGCCGCCCGTGTCCACATAGTCTGAAAAGCCTTCTATGGTGGAGTGGTGGACCAGCGTATCCCTGTTGCCCGTCAGCATGACGACTTTTGAGTTTTGGGGAAGCATCATGCCCAAAAGCTCGCCGGCCAGCCTGCCCGCTATAAAACCGTTGCGCTGCACCGAGAAAACCCTGCCTTCACCCATGACGTCCGAAACCATTATGGCGAACTTTGTGCCATAGTTCTCGTTTATGTCGTCCATCACGTCTTTTATGACGGTTTCGTCCGAGTGGGGCATCAGCACCATCGCGTCGCAGCCGCCCGCAGCGCTCTCGTACATAGCCTCGATGTACGGTGAGAC
>JAVBSU010000025.1:0-3520 GCA_031556555.1 Christensenellaceae bacterium | reverse complement strand
TTATATATCATTAACTAATTCGATTGCGTCCGCCGTTTATCCTGCAAGATTGACATACGTTAATACAAAATAATCATTTGCAAAGACTTGCTTTCGCCTTTCTTAAAGTATATAATAAATAACGGAAAGACACAACGAATAAAATAATATGAAGCATTGAGATTTGAGAGTGCAGTTGCCGCCTTATACGAAGGCGGTTTCAGTTCTCTCTTTTTTATTTACTTTGGAGGATAAATATGTATGATGTAGCAATAATCGGCGGCGGGATAGTGGGCGCGGCCACAGCGGCGGAGCTCTCCAGATACGAGCTTAGAATTGCCCTTATTGAGAAGGAAAACGACGTTGCGTGCGCGGCCACGCGGGCGAACAGCGGCATAGTCCACGCGGGCTACGACCCGCCGCCCGGATCGCTTATGGCTAAGCTCAACGTGGAGGGTGCGCGCATGATGGGAGAATTGTGCCAAAGGCTTTCAGTGCACTACGAGCAGTGCGGCTCGCTTGTGCTGGCCTTTGACGCCGCCCAGCGGAAAATAATAGAAGGCCTCCGCTCGCGCGGCATGGAGAACGGCGTGCCCGGCCTTGAGGTAATAAGCGGCAGCGCGGTGTTTGAGATGGAGCCGAACATAAACCGGAGCGTTGTGGCCGCGCTGAACGCGCCCTCCGGCGCGATAGTAAACCCTTTCGAGCTTTGCGCGGCGCTGGCGGACATAGCGCGCGTGAACGGAACAGATTTTAATATGAACAGCGAGGTCACGGCCATAGAACGCGCGGATGCCGGATATGAAATCACGTACGCCCAAAACACGCTTAAGGCGCGGTACGTCGTGAACGCGGCCGGACTTTATAGCGACGTGATAGCGGACATGGCGGGCAGGGGCGGTTTTAAAATACTGCCCAGCAAAGGCGAGTACTACCTATTGGACAAGAACCAGGGCGGCCTCGTGAGCCGCGTGATATTCCAGTGCCCCAGCGGCGAAGGCAAGGGCGTGCTCGTTTCGCCAACGGTGCACGGCAACCTCCTTGTGGGGCCCAACGCGGAAGACAGCGGCAGGGACGGCGGCGACACGACCGGCGCTGGCCTACTGAGCGTGAAAGACGCCTCGCTGTTATCTGTGCCCGGTGTGGATTTTGGGGAGACGGTGCGCACCTTCGCGGGCGTGCGCGCGCGGAGCGGCCGCGAAGATTTCATAATAGACGAGGCGGACGGTTTTATTAACCTGGCGGGGATAAAGTCGCCCGGCCTTACTTCCGCGCCCGCCATAGCCAGGATGTGCGCACGGCTGCTGGAGCGGGCGGGAGCGGCGCTTGTTCCCAAAGCCGGTTACACCGGCGGGCGCAGTGTCGTGCGGGTGCGCGAAGCTTCGGAAGACGAGAAAAACAGGCTGATACGGCAAAACCCGTTGTACGGCAGGATTGTTTGCCGTTGCGAGACCGTTAGCGAGGGCGAGGTGGTGGACGCTGTAAACAATCCTATCGCGCCGCCTTCGGTGGACGCTGTGAAGCGGCGGTGCAACGCGGGCATGGGGCGCTGCCAGGGAGGCTTCTGCGGGCCGAGGATAGTGGACATAATAGCCCGGGAGCGCGGGATACCGCACGAAGACGTGCTTCAGGATACGGAAGGCTCGTATATCATAACGGGAGAGACGAAGGATTGCGGAGGATGCGGCGTATGAAGAGCTACGATGTAGTGGTGATAGGCGGCGGCCCGGCGGGCATGGCGGCGGCAACGTCCGCGCGGGAGGCGGGTGCGGAACGCGTGCTCATAGTGGAGCGGGACAGCGGGCTCGGGGGCATATTAAACCAGTGCGTGCACACCGGCTTTGGCCTGGAGTACTTCAAGCAGGAGCTTAGCGGGCCGGAGTACGCCCAGCGTTTCGTGACCCTGACGGCTGGAATGGACATAGAAGTAATGACGGACACCATGGCGCTCGAATTTACTAAAGAACGCGAAGTCCGCCTGATGAGCAGCGCAGGGGGCTATTCAAGGGTTGCGGCCAACGCGGTCGTGCTTTGCATGGGGTGCAGGGAACGCGCGCGGGGAGCAATACGCATTCCGGGTTCGCGGCCGTCGGGCGTACTGACGGCGGGGGCGGCCCAAAGGTACGTTAACATTGAGGGCTACATGGTGGGCAGGCGCGTTGTGGTGCTGGGATCGGGGGACATCGGGCTGATAATGGCGCGGAGGATGACGCTTGAGGGGGCGGAGGTGCTGGCCTGTGTAGAGATGCTTCCCTATGCGGGCGGCCTCACGCGCAACGTGGTGCAGTGCCTTAATGACTTCAATATACCGCTCTACCTTTCGCACACCGTCACCAGGATAGACGGCCACGGGCGTTTGAGCGGGGTTGCCGTATCGAAAGTCGACGAAAGCATGCGCCCCGTTCATGGGAGCGAAATGTATTTTGATTGCGACACGCTGCTGCTGTCCGTCGGCCTGATACCCGAGAACGAACTCTCGAGGGGAGCGGGCGTTGAAATAGACCCGTTAACAAAAGGCGCTGTGGTAACGGAAAACATGGAAACTTCCATCCCGGGAGTATTCGCCTGCGGAAACGTTCTCCACGTGCACGACCTTGTGGACTTTGTAACCGAAGAAGCGGAAAAGGCGGGCCGTGCGGCCGCGGCGTTCAAAGGCGGCGGGCCGGGCGGAGGCGGAGTAGCGGTGAAGCCGGGCGGGGGCATGAGGTACGCGCTTCCGCAGAAAATAAGGACGGACGCGGTGCCGGAAAGCGTGGAGCTCTGTTTCCGCGCGGACAATGTGTATAGAGACGCGATAGTGCGCGTTTCGGGCGGCGGAAAGGTTTTAAAGCAGTCGAAGCGGGCGAGGGTCGTCCCGGGGGAGATGGGGCGGATAAGGATCCAGGGGCGGCTGCTCGAAGGGCTAAATGAGATAACGGTTTCAATAGGGAGGAACGGCTGATGAATGATGTTATTTGCATAGTGTGCCCCCGTGGCTGCGCGCTGGGCGTTGACGCGGACAGAGGTGAAGTAACCGGCGCGGGCTGCAAGAAGGGGGTCGTATACGGCCTTAATGAAGTCAAAAATCCCTTGCGGACGCTTACCACAACGGTTAGAATAGAAGGAGGGACGTACCGTGTGCTGCCTGTCAGGACGGACGCGCCCCTTCCCAAAAAACATATGTCCGGCGCAATGAGCCTTGCCGCCCGCGCGTGCGTGCGCGCTCCGGTAAAGATGGGAGATATCGCCGTGGGCGATTTGCTGGGCACGGGAGTTAACTTTATCGCCGAGAGGGATATGGATAAAAAGGAGACGCCATGAAGAAATTAACGATAGTTGTATGCGTGATCCTCATAGCGGTGCTGGCCGCGGGTTTTGCTTACAGCGGCGAAGAGTACGTGGGCGGCGTAATAACGGCGCTTGAAGATGAGGACATCGGCGATGGAACCGGCGAAGATGCCGATACCACAGAAGACGGGGAACCGTACCTGACCTTTGCGGACTCAGTCACGGGGATATCCATAGACCTGCCCGAGTTCGCGCTGCAAAACTACTCCATCGA
>JAVBSU010000008.1:0-4574 GCA_031556555.1 Christensenellaceae bacterium | reverse complement strand
GAACAGCTTTTTAACCGACTGGTAGCCCTGCTCAATGGGTTCCTGGCAGATAACGAAGTCTATTATCCCCTGCCGCATGTACTTCCGGTGCGGCTTTATATCGTCAAAGCACAACACTCTTATATTCTCCCGCCTGCCGGGAGGCAATCCCTCGACGGCCCTGCACACGCCCGCAACGCCCGCGCCCGCTATGTACACGCAGTTAATGTCCGCGTTCGTTTTTAAGCTTTGCGCGGCCAGCTCATATGCGGTCAGGTCGTCGTCCTGCGTCTCGAAAATATCCACAAGCTCGTAGTCTATTTTATTTTTCTTAAGCGTCTGGTTAAAACCTCTTACCCGCTCGTTGTGGCCTTTCACGTTAATAGAACCCGTTGCTATGAGCAGTTTGAACGGCGTTTTCTCCTTGTACAGAGAAATCATGCCCGCTGCCGTCTTACCGGCGGCCATGTAGTCGCTGCCCACGTAGCAGAGGCGCCGCGTTCCGCTGAAGTCGTTGTTTATGGTGACCACTGGAATGCCCGACCCTATTATACGGTTGACGCACTCCCTTATCGCGGGAGTGTCCATGCTGGAGACGCAAAGCGCGTTTATCCCGCTCCCCGCCATTTCGTTTATGGCGTTTATGTGGTCCCTGGCGTCGAAGCCCCGAAGCTCCCTTATCTTGATGGTCACGCCGAAATCGCTCATCTCGGCCTGGGCCATCTTAAGCCCCTTGATTACGTCGTCGTAAAAAAGGTTGCCAATGTTGGGCAGCACGCAGCCTATGGTCAGCGGCTGCTTGAGCGCCGCCAGCATCTTGCCCGCGCGGTTGGGAAAGTAACCCAGCCGTTCCGCCACCTTGCGGACATGTTCGGCTACGTTCTCGCTCACCCCTTTTCTATTGTGCAGCGCGCGGTCAACCGTGCCGCGGGACACGCCCGCCGCCTCGGCAACCTGCTTTATTGTTACCGCCATAGAATTCCTTTTATGCCTCCGGCGGCTTAGGGGCTTTGCCCCTAAGCCCTCGGAGAGCCGAATAATTACTTAAACGGGTTCTCCGTATCGTACATCATTCCCGCCGGGCGGTTGAAGGCTATGTCCTTGACCCCGAGGTAATCGAATATCGTATACAGCGCTTTTCCGGCGGTACCGAACGCCACCGCGCCGTGGTGTGGGTAGTGCTTTTCCACGAGCACGTGACGGTAGAAGCGGCCCATCTCGGGTATGGCGAACACGCCTATGCCGCCGAACGACTTCGTGGCCACAGGCAACACCTCGCCCTCGGCAATGTACGCCTGTGTGCTGGTGTCCGGGTTGCTGTGCATGCGGAAGAACGTTATCTTGCCTGGGTTTATGTCTCCCTCGAGCGTGCCACGCGTGAAGTCGGGTTCGCCGCCGTTTTCAAGGTTACGGTTCTGGATGAGCTGGTACTTTACGCCCGAGCCTTTTTTTAGGTGGCAGAGCGGTGTGTTTCCGCAGTGGAAGCCCATGAAGGTATCCTTGATCGTGTAGTTGTACTTGCCCTTTATGTCGTTGTCGTAAATATCCCTCGGGACTGAGTTGTTTATGTCGAGGAGCGTTACCGGCTCTCCCGTCACGCAGGTGCCGATGTATTCGCTGAACGCGCCGTAGATATCCACTTCGCAGCCCACGGGGAACCCTTTCGACGCCATGCGGCTGTTCACGTAGCAGGGCACAAATCCGAATTCCTGAGGAAACGCGGGCCAGCACTTGTTGGCGAAAGCCACGTAGTCCTTCGCGCCTTTGTTGTTTTCCGCCCAATCGAGGAGCGTCAGTTCAAACTGCGCCATCTTCGGCAGTATGGCTGGGTAGCAGTTGCCTTCCGCGCCGAGCTCGTTCGCCATGTCCGCCACGACTTCGCCGATGCGCTTGTCATCCGCGTGGTCCCTGAAGGAGACGAGCAGGTCGAGCTCGGAGTTTTCCTGAACTTCCACACCGATGTCGAACAGCGCTTTTATGGGCGCGTTGCAGGCGAAGAAGTCAAAGGGGCGCGGCCCGAAGGTTATCATCTTGAGTTTGTTCACGCCTATTATGGCCCTCGCCACCGGCAGGAACTCGCCGATCATATCGGCAACGTCTTCCGCGGTGCCCACGGGATACTCGGGGATGACGGCCTTTATTTTCCTCAGGCCCAGGTTGTAAGAGCAGTTGAGCATGCCGCAGTACGCGTCGCCCCTGCCGTTGAAAAGGTCTTCGCCCGTCTCTTCCGCCGCCGCGGCATACATGACCGGCCCGCAGAATTTCTTGGCGATGAGCGTTTCGGGCGTCTCGGGGCCAAAGTTTCCAAGGAACACGACGAGCGCGTTGCAGCCCTGCTTTTTGACCTCGTCCAGCACCTTAATAACGTCGTTTTCATTCTCGACGGTCGTCTTTGCTTCGTATATGTTTATGCCTTTCGCCCCGCAGGCGCCGGCAACGGCCTTCCTGCGCTTTTCAGACAGCTCCAGCGGGAAACAGTCCCTGCTCACCGCTATGAGCCCCAGTTTTACTTCGGGTATGTTTTTCATGCTATATAGACCTCCAATTAAAATTATATGCTTTATTTGCCTCCGGCGGCCAAAGGAACTTTTGCTAGCGCTCAAAAGTTCCTCTGGACTCTTCAAAACCCGCTTTAATTAATAAAGTGGGCGAACGGAGTGAGCGGGGGTCTGGGGAACTTGTTCCCCAGTGGATTCTTAAGGCCCCCGGCAGGGTTTCTCTTACAACTCGATGTTCTCGCCCGTCAGTCCGACGTACGCGCCGTCTTTGGCTTCGTCCGTGTCTTTATGCGCGATGAGCCACTTGTTCCTGCCGCGCAGCAATTTGTCCTCGTCGTTCATGATTTTTATGTCCGGCTTTTCGGTGTTTGTGCCCCGAGGCAGAACGACAGCCACCCGGAACTTGCCTTCCGTGCTCGCGGGCGCGTAGTGCAGCGTTGTTTCGTAAAGCTGCACGGGTACGCCTTTGGGCTGCCTGAAGGCCTCCACCTTTGAGCTGTCGATGCTGTTGTTTTTTACTTCCTGCAGCGGCGCGACCATCACGATTATTTCGGTCGCCGCGATGTTTACCTCGCTGTCGCGGTGGTACTCAAGGCAGTTCAATTTCCTGTTAACGCCGTTGCAATAGCCTATCTGCACGGGCATGCCGCCGTAGATGTTATCACTTATTTGTTTCGCGTCCGGGAATTCTTCCAGCGGCCCGTATGAAGGCACGTAGGCAACTTCGTCGTCCGGGCAGTCCGCCTGCTCTAAAACGCCGATAAGCTCGGAAAAGTCATAACCTTCTATCACCTTCCCGTAGCGCTCGAATTCCTTGTCGTAAACCGATAGTATTTTCATTCATTATCCTCCTGGTTACTCTCCGATGGCTTAAGGCTCCGCCTTAAGAATCCGCAAGGGGCGGTCGGTTCCACTTCGCTATGGACTCACTGTACGCATACGCGCTTGTTCGTCTCATGCTCAGTGGACGCTACGCTCACTGCATCCCGCACTGAGGGCGCTAGCTCCGCGTCCCCTTTGACCCGGCTCACTGCGTTCGACAATTAACAATAATTTATATTAATACGCGAACGCTAGTGAGTGGGGGTCTGGGGAACTTGTTCCCCAGCCGCCGGAGGTAAAACTTAAATCGTCTTTAATTCTTTAAAGCTCCCCTTGAGGTTTTGATAGATCTCAAGGTAGAGCTTGTAGTACTTTTCATACTTTTCGAGGTTGCCGCCTATTGGCTGCTGCGACGGATTCTTCGCTATGACGGCATCGCAGGCTTCGGGGACGCTCGCATATATTCCCGCGCCCACTCCGGCCAGCAGGGCAACGCCCAGCGCCGGGCCTTCCTTGGACTTGACGGTCGTGACTTCGCAGCCGTAAACGTCCGCCAGCATCTGCCGCCACACGGGGCTTGCTCCGCCTCCGCCTGTGGCCATCATCTCCGAGAAGCTTATGCCCATCTCCCTCAATACGTCCAGGCAGTTCCTCTGTGAGTAAGTGACGCCCTCCATGACGGAACGCAGCATGTCGTACTTGGTGTGTATGGCGGAAAGGCCAAAGAACACGCCGCGCGCGTCCGCGTCCAGTATGGGCGAACGCTCACCCATTAAATACGGCAGGTATATGAGTTTGTTCGCGCCTATGGGCAGGCGGTCGATATCCTTGTTTATAAGCTCGTAAACGTCCACTCCAAGTCCGGCGGCCGCTTCCATCTCCGCTGTGCAGAACTGATCCTTGAACCATTTAAGCGACAATCCGGCAGCCAGAGTGCAGCTCATGACAGTCCACTTTCCGGGCACCGCGTGGCAGAAAGTGTGCACTCTTCCGCCCGGGTCGATGGACACTTCGTCAGCGTGCGCGAATATGACGCCCGACGTGCCGATAGTGGTAAACGCGCGCCCAGCCCGCACAACGCCTGTCCCAACGGCGGCCGCGGCGTTGTCTCCCGCGCCGCCAACGACTATCGTGCCTTCCTTGAGGCCGGTCAGCGCCGCGATCTTTGCCGTGACCTTGCCCGTGACCTCGCACGATTCGTACATCTTTGGCAGCATTGCCTTGTCTATATCCAGCTTTTTGAGTATTTCGTCCGACCACTGGCGCTTGGGCACG
>JAVBSU010000173.1:0-3547 GCA_031556555.1 Christensenellaceae bacterium | reverse complement strand
CGCAGACATTCGCCTACGCCCAGATAGACCTCATCATGCAGCTCATAAACGGCGAAATCGACAACGACACCTATCAGGAATTCTCAGTGCCCGACACATACTTCAACTACTACAAGGATTCCCTTTCAGACATGCAGGAATGGTACAACACCCAGTACATGCCCGACACCCCCCTCGACCTGGTGGGAACGTTCGGCGAGTAAGTTTTACTCCTTAGGCGGTTAGGGGCTCTGCCCCTAGCCCGCTTAGGGGCGTTGCCCCTAAGAACCCCACAAGGGCCGGCCCTTGACCCGGCTCACTTCGTGAGCCCACTAAGTATTTAAGGGGGAAGAAGTATGTCCGATTACATACTCGAAATAAAAAACATTTCCAAGCAGTTCGCGGGCGTCCTGGCGCTCGACGACGTTAGCTTCGGAGTCATAAAAGGCTCGTGCCACTGCCTTGTGGGCGAAAACGGCGCGTGCAAATCCACACTGATAAAGATAATAACCGGAGCCCACAAGCGAACATCCGGCACCATAATATACAACTGTAAGGAATTCAATCCAGGCAGCACTAAAGACGCTATGCGGAGCGGCATAGGCTGCCTTTTCCAGGAGCTCAATGTGGTGGAAAAACTGCGGGTGGAGGAAAACATCTGCCTGGGGCTGGAAGAAACCAGGTTTGGCGTAATAAAGAAAAGCTCCAACCAGAAAGTATTCGACGTTCTCCGCCGCATAGACAATACCATAGAACCCAAACAGTACATCGAAGAATTGTCCGTGGCGCAGCGGCAGGTCGTGGAGATGGCAAAGGCGCTGGCCATGGATTCGGATATTATAATAATGGACGAGCCCACAGCGGCGCTGACCGAGGAAGAATCCGGCCGCCTTTTTGAAATCATAGACGACCTCAAAAAGCAGGGCATCACAATAATATACATCTCCCACCGGCTGGAAGAGATAATGGAGCTGGCCGACTACGTGACGGTGCTGCGGGACGGCAAGCACGTCGCCACGAAACCCCGGAACGAGATAGAAAACCGCGGCGACCTCATTAAGATGATGATCGGCAAGGTCATTGTGGAAGGCTACGTAAAGAATGAAGTGGACGCCGCCAAAAACGCCGTAGAGGTAAAAGGCCTTACAACAGACAAACTCAAAGACGTGACATTCAACCTGCGGCAAGGCGAAATACTCGGCTTCTACGGGCTCATAGGTTCGGGCAAATCCGAAATCGCCCGCGCGCTCTACGGAGCGGATCCTTACGAGGGCGACGTTATCGTAAGGAGCGGCGGCGGACATACTAAGTCGCCCGGCGACGCGCTAAGCAAGGGACTCGCGCTCGTCCCCGAAGAGCGGCGCACAGAGGGCGTGTGCACTTCACTGTCCATCGCCTCGAACATCCCCATGATGAACTACGGCAAAGTGTCCAAACGCGGCATCCTCAATAAGAAAAAGCGCGCCGCGCTCGCCAACGAATACATAAAGGACGTGGGCATAATGAGCCGCAACGAGAACCAGTCCGTCGCCTACCTTTCGGGCGGCAACCAGCAAAAGGTGGTAATTTCCAAATGCCTCAACGCGGAACCGGACGTGCTGCTTTTAGACGAACCCACCCGCGGCGTGGACGTGGGCGCGAAGCAGGAAATATACCGCATAATAAGGACGCTCGTCAAGGAAGGCCGCTCGGCCATAATCTTCTCCAGCGAGCTTCCCGAGATACTCGGCCTGTGCGACCGCATAGCCCTGCTCTTCGACGGGGAGATAAAGGCCGTGCTGAATAACGACGACGAGCTGCAGTCCCAGAATATTATGCACATTGTCACGGGAGGAGGAAGCGAAAATGAATAACGAAAAGGCCCTGCAAAGAAGTTCCCGCATCCGCCTGACCGCGGACGGCGTGCAGAACCTCACCATACTGCTGATATTCGCCGGCGTGGTGATAGTCGGAACAATACTAAAGCCCAACCTGTTCCTTACGGGCAACAACTTCATGAACATACTGATGTCCAGCTCCAGCGTAATAATGGTGGGCGCGCCCGTCACGCTCGTGCTGATATCCGGCAACCTCGACCTTTCTGTGGGCGGCATCGGCGCTATGGGCGCTGTGCTGTTCAGCATGATGACGGTGGCCGGCGTCCCCATACCGCTTGCGCTAATACTTACCGTGCTCATAGGCGCGGCCTTCGGCTTCGCCTGCGGTTACTCCATATCAAAGTTCGCCCTCCCGTCCTTCATAATATCGCTCGCTTTCAGCTACATTTGCAGGGGCATAGCGCTCATAGGCGCACACGGCGCTGTCGTGTACAACCTGCCCTACGGCGTTGATAAAATCGCGGCCATACTCGGCCACCTGCCCCTTCCTGTCGTGTACGCGGCCATATCGGTCGTCATATTCATGTTCATACAGAGCAAAACTACATTCGGCAGCAAGGTGTACGCCGTCGGCGCGAACATGAAGGCCGCTAAACTTTCGGGCATAAACGAGAAGGCGGTCATATCCCGCGTGTTCATGATGAGCGGTATGCTGGCCGCTTTCGCGGGTGTTGTACTGACGGCGCGCGTGCAGGGCGGCGACAGCGGCATATTCCAGTCGCTCCAATCGGACTGCATAATAGTGGCCGTACTGGGCGGCACGGACATAAACGGCGGACGCGGCACCGTATTCGGCATGCTCATAGGCGCGCTGTTCATAGGCGCGTTAACGAACATAATGAACCTGCACGACATGACCAGCTACGTACAGGACGTCATAAAAGGCGTAGTCCTCATATTCGCGATACTGCTCAATAACATCATACGCGACAGGATAAGGGTTTAAGGAGGCTATGGCGATGAAAGCAAACAAAAACGCAATAAGCCAGTCAGGCAAGCACAGCCTCGTGCTGTTTATCATCCTCATAGGGCTCTCCCTGTTCTTCTTCACGCAGAACGATAAGTTCATCAGCATGTACAACATGATGAGCATGGTCAAGCAGAGCCTGCCCAACCTGCTTTTGGCCTGCACCATGATGTTCGTAATCGTGAGCGGGGCCATCGACCTTTCCGTCGGCGGCGTTATGGCGCTGTCCGCCATTTTCTACGGCAAAATGTGCGTGGCCGGGCTCAATCCCGTGCTGGTCGTCATAATCGTAGTCATAATAGGCGCGGGCATCGGCGTTATAAACACAATCATAATGGAAAAGCTCAAGATACCCGCCATAATGGCCACTTTGGCTACATGGATAATCACCGCCGGGCTGGCGCTGTCAATAGTCACCGCCATACCCATAAGCGACCCCGCCATGAAGGCGGTTACGGTTCTTAACTCCACCAAGTTCTTCGACAACCAGATCCCGCTCGCGCTCTTTATAGTTATAGGCATGGTGGCGCTGTTCGTCTTCCTTGAGCGCAGGACGATCCTCGGCAAGTACGCCATAGCCATAGGCGGCAACGATAACGCCGCCTACTACGCAGGCATAAACGTGTTCCGCATGCGTATGATATTCTTCATGATGCGCGGCATGGTCGCGGCTTTCTGCGGCGTGTGGCAGGTCGGGCGCCTGGGCTCCGCCGACCCCATGATT
>JAVBSU010000068.1:0-21342 GCA_031556555.1 Christensenellaceae bacterium | reverse complement strand
GCCGCCGAAGTGCTGAAAAACAAGAGCGCACTGCAAAAGTACGCCGCCCGCCATTTCATGGAGCACAACGTATTCTTCATTGGCAGGGGGGTGGACTACGCTCTGGCCATGGAGGGCTCGCTTAAGCTCAAGGAAGTTAGCTACATACACTCCGAAGCGTGCGCGGCCGGCGAACTGAAGCACGGCACCATTGCGCTCATAGAAAAAGACACGCTCGTCGTATCGGTAATGACGCAGGGCGGCCTTTTCGACAAGAGCGTTAGCAACGTCAAGGAAGTCGCCACCAGGGGAGCGCTCGTTATGGCCGTAACGCAGGACAAGTACGCGAAAAAGGCGGCGGAATTCGCCGACCAGGTCGTGAGCGTGCCGGACACCATAGATTTTATGGCTCCGCTCTACGCTGTGATACCCATGCAGATATTCGCTTACTACATGTCGGTGCAGAAGGGCTGCGATGTTGACAAACCCAGGAACCTGGCTAAAAGCGTGACGGTTGAGTGAATGTGAAGAACTGCACAAGTTTATGTTAATATTATCTTAACATTTTGGTTTGAACTATTAATCCGGGACGTATATATGTTATAATACATCCGACTTATCGTATGAATGCTAAAGGACAAATAAGTTTAACGAAAGGGCCTAGTATTTTATGAAACGATTTCTACTGATTGCATTGGTGGCGATGCTTGCCACAAGCGTCTTTTACGGTTGCTCTTTTATGGGCGGGGGGAACGCAAGCGCAGCGAGTACCGCAAGCAATGAAGCTGTGCAGGCTCCGGAGGATGCGGACGCTGCAAAGGCGGCCGACCTTAAGGAAGAGACAGTCCAGGAAGAGGCTGAATCCGTGCCGTTGGTGACGGATGAGGCCGCGGCGGGCGAAGCTCCCGCGGGCGAGGCGGTAAGCGCCCAGTCCACGGAAGTTTCAATTACGACGGGCCTGCCGGACACCACGGCCTACAAGCCCGTGTTTGTGCAGATAGACAACGCGACGAACGCGCGCCCGCAGCCCGGATTGCAGTCCGCTGATGTAGTCTATGAAACTTCGATAGAAACGGACGATCTTGATACGCGCCTCTCGGCCATATTCAACGACGTTATATACAAGGCTGATTCGCCCGAAAGGCTGGTAACAGGCCCGGTGCGTTCATCCCGCTACTACCACCAGTGGATCCAGTCGGAGTGGGACGCCCTCTATGTGCACATGGGAGGCCCTGACGCAACGGCCAATCCCGAGAGCGACATCTGGGGGGAGAGCGACGACCACGTTAAGCAGCGCATCAACGGCGCTGGAAAGCACACGGAAAACGCCGACATGTTTTTTAAGAACGACAAGGGAGACTCCATAGAAGCTTTCGCCATGACCGACGTCATAGCCGACGCGCAGCTCTACAACTACGAGCCCAACGCCAGAAAACACTTTAACTTTTCGCAGGACGACGTTTATATGGATATGCCCAAAATAAGCGGTGTAAAACTGTCCTTCAGCTCCAACCCCGGTTGGGTGGAATACCGCTACGATGAGGGCACCGACAAGCTCACGCGCTACATGAGCGACAATGTGTTTACCGACTACACCACGGGCGAGCCCGTTACGGTGCAGAACGTTATCATACAGTACGTACCCACCGGCGACATGCCCAACGACGTTCCGCACAGGAAGGTTGATCTTTTGGGAGAAGGCCCCGCGGAATTCTACATCCACGGCAGGCACGTAAATGGAACCTGGGAGCGCGCGGCTTACGGCGACATCACGACCTTCAAGACGGAAGACGGCCAGGAAGTCACCATAACGCCCGGCAACACGTGGATAGAAATACACCCCAACAACAAGACTGTCGTTACGACTTATACGGATGGCACGGAAAGCGTGACAAACCCTAAAGACTGATGACTGCATGAAATAATGAAAATGCAAAGAGCCGCCCGCAGGCGGCTCTTTTGGTATCATCTAAGACTAATCCTCTATTAAAAACACACTAAGATTTGTGAGGATTTCTTTCGAAGCACAAGGCGCACATGCGCGGGCGTAGCAGCGCTACGTCAAGTATGGGCAACGCGGTGATTCGGACGAAAGACCACAAAGATAGGGTGGATTTAATAAGGGATTGGTATAAGGTTTAAAGCCCTACATAAACTCTTCAAACCGCTCGCCGGAAGCACGGCATATCGGGCACATTTTGGGAGGACGCTCGACCGCGCAGAGATAACCGCACACCGGGCAGCGCCACACGGTGTAGGGGAGGCTGCCGGCAATGCCTTTAGTGCTTTTTTTGCACCTGTCCTGTTTAGATACGGGGCGGGCCTCGGGTATTTGGCGGTATTTATCGTATTTCTCATTAACGTACAGCGCACAGAAGCACGCGCCGTACTCGTCAAGGTCGCCGTCGCGGTAGTCGCAGGGGCACTCTATGTCGAGGTTATCTTCCTTTTTGCCCTCAATAAGACGGCAGGGGCAGGCTTCAAAGCCGTAGCGCTCGTTGTTTACGAGCAGGCCCTCCACGAGTATGGATACGAAATCCTCATCCGGGTTGAGGGCGTAACCGCCTGAGCGGGCCGTGCTTTTTATTTCGCTTATGCGCTTTTTCAACTCTTGTTCATCCATAACTATAAACTTTCTCTTAAAACGCCGTGAGCTTTTCAAGCTCCGGAAGGTCGTAGCCCACGATAACGTTTCCGCCGTCCACCACGATCGTAGGAAAAGATCCGCTGGGATTGTAGCCGCGCTGCTTTTTTAGCACATCGCCGCGAACGTCCTCCGGCAACTGGTCCACATCCACGTAAGAGTAAGCCACATTGTGGTCGTTAAAGAAGCTTTTGGTTTTCCTGCACCAGCCGCAGGTGCTGAGCGCGTATATAATAATGTCGCCCTTATTCTCGCCCTCCACAGGGGAAAATAAACTATCCTGTGAGTTAGCCATTCGTTCCGCCTTTCCGCGAGGCTGTTTAACCATGCGATAATATTTTGGCTGTCGCGCCAATAATTATTATATAACCCGCGCCGCTTTAATGTATGCAGGTTGCGCTATTTTATTTTTCCCTGTGCAGGCCGATGACATCGTCAACGGGCAGGGTAAAGGACATCCCACGGCCTTCCGTCATGAGTCCGGCGCCCTTGCATATCGCCTTTATGATTTTGTCTTTCTGGCTGTCTTTTACTACTGTAAGCACGACTTCCTTTTCCGGCTCTATGTTTATGTTGAAGAATTTCTGCATCTCATGGGGGCCCGCGCCCCGCGCGTAAAGTATCGTTCCGCCGCTCGCGCCCGCTTCGCGCGCCGCCGTTACGGCGTCGTCGGCAAAGCCGCGGTTTACGACGGTGATGATCACCTCATAGCCATCTTTTTGCTGGGGATCGTTCGCGTCTTTGCGCTGTACTTTATGGCTGTGATGCTTGTTCAATTTTTTCACTCCTCTTTTTTGCGAGCTCCGCGAAGAAGTTTCCAAAGCCCGACATATACTTATGCGTGAGCGGGCCGCCCACGCTCGTTATGGACAGGGTGAAGGCGATGCCGTTGCCCGGCTCGTCAAGGTGCAGCACTTTTTTTAATGCCTGCAGCAGTTCCGCGGCCCTGGTCTCGAGAACCGCCGCCAAGATGATATCTTTTTTTGTGTCGGTAAGCCCAAGATAATCAAGGATATCGGATTTGGCGGTGCCGCGCCCCATAAAAGTAAGGTTGAATTTTGCGCCGTGTTGCGCGCAGATTTCGCTTACAGCTTCGCCGTAGTCCCTGTTTACAATTGCCACAAGCAATTTGATCCGCTTGTAGGTCTTTTCCTCAAAAATATTGTGATCCATTATTGCATACCCTCTAAAGGTCGATTATTTCATCCTCGGATTCGCGTATCTCCGCCGCCAGGCCGCCGTAGGCTTCTTCGTCCTCCCCGGCTTTCCTGAGCTTCAGCTTGTACGCGATACCGGTTATTTGTATCGTAATGAGCGGCGTTAAGGCGACAAGCGCCACTATGCCGAAAGCGTTCGCCATGACGTCTTTACCAAGCCCCTCGCTCACGCCCATGGCGAAAGGCAGCATAAACGCGGCCGTCATAGGGCCGGAGGCCACGCCGCCCGAGTCGAAGGCTATGGCCGTGAAGACTTTAGGGCTGAAGAAAGTTAAAACAAGGGCCAGCGCGTAGCCCGGCCCGATTATGTATATTATGGGCACGCTGTAGAGAACGCGGATCATGGCCAGCGCCACGGATATGGCCACGCCTATCGAAAGGCTCATGAGCATGGACCGTTTGCTTATCGCGCCCACAGTGATCTCTTCGACCTGGGAGTTTAAAACGTGGACAGCCGGCTCGGCCATAACCACAAAAAAGCCCATTATCCCGCCTATAGGTATGAGTATCCATTTATAGTCGAGCACTGAGAGCACGGAACCCATGTAGTTGCCCACAGGCATAAACGCCACGTTTACCGCCGTAAGGAAAAGCACCAGGCCGATGTATGTATAGCCGAGGCCAACACCCATCCTTATCATCTGGGATTTGGGCAGTTTTAAGTAGGCGAACTGGAATATCAGGAAAAAAATGATTATGGGAAGAAGGGCGAAAGCGACTTCCTTAAAATACTCGGGGAAATTGTGGCCAAAAACGCCCATAAGATCGCTGAAATTATGTATGTCCGGCAGGACCGCCTCTTCGTAAACGTTGCCCGACGTGTTGTAGAACATCCCTAAGAGCAGCACGGCCAGTATCGGCCCTATGGAGGACAGGGCGACAAGCCCGAAGCTGTCGTCCCTTGAGCTTTTACCGCCCATTACCGCCGACACGCCTATGCCCAGCGCAAGTATAAAGGGAACCGTCATAGGCCCGGTCGTAACGCCGCCCGAATCAAAAGACACCGCCATGTACCCGGTGGGCACAAAGGCTGTCAATATAAACAGCGCGGCGTAAAATATTATCAATAGCATGGAGAGGCGTATCTGGAAAATTATCCTTACTATGCCGATTGCCAGGAAAATCCCGACGCCCAGAGCCACGGTGAGGATCAGCACGGCGTCCGGAACGGCGGGAACCTGCCCCGCGAGCACTTTAAGGTCGGGTTCGGCAATGGTTATGAACATGCCCAGCAAAAAAGCGATGATTATCAAAAGAAGAAGTTTGCGCGATTTTGTTAGCTCCGAACCTATGCTCTCGCCCATGGGCATCATTGAAAGGTCGGCGCCCAACGTAAAAACGCCCATGCCCACCGTAAGAAGCACCGCGCCCAAAACAAAGAGCGCGAGCATCCCGAGCGGCATAGGCGCTACTGTAAAGTGAAGTACCAGAACGATTATTGTTATAGGCGCGATGGACATGACCGCCTCTTTGATCTTGTCCTTAAGGCTCCTCAATAATTCTTTTCTGGCGCTGTGCATCCTATTATTCCCCGAAATTATTATCCGCCAGTTCCAAAAGCGCCTCAACGGCTTCCTTCTCGTCTTTGCCGTTGGCGAAGACGTATATGGATTCACCGTGCTTTACGCCCAGCGATAAAAGCCCCATGATACTCTTGGCGTTTATTTTTTTGTTGGCGAACTCGATAAGAATCTGAGACTCGTACTGGTTCGCCGCCTGCACAAAGCTTGCGGCGGCCTTGGACTTTAAACCGTCAAAGTTTTTGATCTCAATCTCTTTGTAAATCACTGTAGTTCCTCCCTTGTCAATGTTTTGGCAATTGTGTTGAGCTTTCTTAAGCGGTGGTTCATTCCAGATTTTGTCGCCCCGCATATCTCGCACAGTTCATTAAGCGAAGCATGGGGATTCGAAAGCCTTAGTTGCGCAGCTTCCAGAAGAGGGGGGCTGAGCTTGGATATTCCCATGCGTTCATCTATGGCTCTTATGCTGTTTAGTTGTGTTATGGCAGCCTCCACGGTTTTGTTTATGTTGGCGGTTTCGCAGTTCACCGCGCGGTTAACGTTGTTCCGTGTTTCTTTGTAGGCGCGTATGTTTTCCATGTCAAGTATAGAAGAATGGGCGCCGGTAAGCGCCAGGAGCGCGGCAATACTGTCGCCCTCGTTTAAGTATATCACATAACTGTGCTTTCTTGTAACTATTTTTGCGCGAATTTTTAAAGAAGCCAAAAGATCCGCTAAAAGCCTTGCGAAACCGCTGCTGGGGCTGACAAATTCAAGGTGGTAGTTCTTTTTGGGGTCGGACACTGTCCCGCCGCCCAAAAACGCGCCCCTTATTATGGCGAGGCGGCAGCATTTTTTGTTGAATCCGGCGGGCAGCCCGAGTTTCGGGTCATGCCATACAATTTCATTGAGCTTAGCGGCGCCGTCCGTGCTGACAGTGTAAGTGCGGGCATCCTTGAAACGGTTTTCGTCCGCGGAGACGGATGCCTCTATTTTAAGAACGTCCTTAAGCGAGTGCAGTATGCGCCTTGCCACGGCTTTGTTTTCGGTTATAAACTCAAAGCGCCCGCCGTCCTTTTTTGAGCCGCAGCAAAAATACTGGGCGAAGAGCTCCGCCTCCGTGCAACACCGGCCGCATATCATACGGCTCAATTCGGTTTTTGCCGCCGCTGAAAATGACTGCATTCTGCTGGGAGCGCCGCGCTCCGCTACCTCTTTCTGCTTTTTTGCGTGATTACGGCTGCAGGTTCTTTTCCACAGTCATGTCACGGTGTTCTATAGCTACCCTCATGCCTGACGCGTCCAGCCGCTTTTTCAGTTCCTCCGCCATGGCCACGCTACGGTGCATCCCTCCAGTACAGCCTATGCCGATTACGAGTTGTTTTTTATCCTCGCTCATAAAGGAGGGCGCCAGACGTTCCACTATGCCCGTGAGCTGCTCCAGAAAGAACTGGGCCTGATCGTGGCCAAGTACGAAATCGCACACTTCGGAGTCCAGACCTGTTTTCTGGCGCAGGCATTCCTCGTAGAAAGGATTTTTGATAAAGCGCATGTCGAAGACCATATCCGCGTCTATGGGTATGCCGCGCTTATACCCGAAGGAAATTATTGATACTAGCATGCGGTTGTCGTCCTCTATGGAGTAAATATCGTCTATCTTCTTGCGAAGCTGCATAACGGAGGAGGAGGAGGTATCTATCGTGTGGTGTGAAAGCTCCTTTAGCTGCTGCAGCTTGTGACGTTCTGTGGAAATGCCAGTAAGGATGCCGCCACTGCCCGAAACGGGATGGTTGCGCCGCACCTCTTTAAAGCGCTTTACCAGTGTTTTGTTGTCCGCGTCTAAGAAGAGTATGTCGAGAGCGAGATCCATTTCTTTAAGCACGTCTATCGTGCCGTATATGGCGTCGAAGAAATCACCCATGCGGGTATCGACCGCCACGGCCACTTTTTCCCGGTGCTGGGCGCTGTTCATGCAAAGCTGCGCGAAAGTTGGTATGAGCTCGGGCATCAGGTTGTCGACGCAGTAGTAACCTAGATCTTCCAACCGTTTTAACGCTGAAGACCTGCCCGCTCCGCTAAGCCCTGTGACTATGGTGAATTTCATGGTTTCCCGTTTATTATCCTCTCCGCCGGTATTTTTGCCTCGCCTGCCCTTGACAATGCCGCCGTAAAATCGCCCACGCGGCCGGGCGAATGCGCGTCGCTGTCTATGGCAAAGTTCACGCCAGCGCTATAGCAGCGTGTAAGCTCATCGACCGTGAACTCGGGGTGCTTTGAGTTTATCTCAAGCGCGGTGCCGCGCGCCGCCGCCGCGGCCGCCACCCGCTCTTTGTCTATGGGCAGCCCGTAGCCGGGGTGCGCGACGATGCCGATGCGGTAGTTGTTGATGGCGTTAACGTAAGCTTCGGTGTTGCGCGCGATTGCCGCGCCGCCGCCGCTCTTTGGCAGGAGGAAGTGCAGCTTGTCGCGAAGGCCCCGGTAAGCCACCATTTTGTGGTATCCGAAGATCAGCACGTCGAAAGCGTCCTCGTAGCCGCGCGGCAGATCCAGCTCGCCTTCCAGTGAAACTATGTTTAGTTCAATGCCGCTCAAAACTTCTATCTGGCCGCCATATTCCCGCTTTGCCCTGGCGATATCCTCGAGGTAGGCGTCCATATCCCTTATCCCGTAGAATATGTGGGAGGGGCCATGGTCGCTTATGGCTATCTTTTTTAACCCTTTCGCGATGGCCGCCCGGACGTTGTCCCCAACGCCGCCCTTGCCGTGGCTGTGCGTGGTGTGCGTATGAAGATCGCCGGTCACCTCAATCACTATCAAAATCTCCCAAAAACTTGAGCTCCGGTTCCAGAAAAACACCTGTTTCGTCCCTGACTATCTTCTGTACAAGGAGGAGCAGCGCCATTATATCGCTGCTGCTGGCGTTTTCCTTGTTTATAATAAACCCGGCGTGCTTTTGCGAAACCTGCGCCCCGCCAATGCGTTTGCCCTTTAATCCGCACAGCTCTATGAGCTCGCCCGCGAAGTGGTTTTTCGGGCGCTTGAACGTACTGCCCGCGCTCTTTTGGCTTAATGGCTGGCGCTTCTTCCTGCGCGCCGCGAAGTCTTCTATTTTTGCCAGGCACTTATCCTGGCTGCTCTTTTTGAGGTCAAAATCCGCCGAGAGCACGGTGTACCCGCCGCCCGAGACGATGCTGCGCCTGTAACCGAACTCCATGTCCTCTTTTTCGAGAGTCAGGATGGAGCAGTTTTTGCTGAGCAGGCGCACGCCGCACAAGCAGCCGCTTATCTCGCCGCCGTACGCGCCCGCGTTCATGGCTATACCGCCGCCCAGCGTGCCGGGGATGCCCGCCAGCGATTCCAGGCCGGAGAGCCCTTTTTGCGCCGCCTCCATGGCGACGGATTTTAACGAAGCGCCCGCGGGCGCGCTGAGTTTTGTGCCCTCTATAAAAGGCCGACCGTAAATGATTTTCACGACCGCGCCCCTGACTCCGCTGTCCGCGACGAGGAGGTTTGTGCCCCTGCCTATGATGTGGAACCCGATGTTTTCGCTTTTGATGAAATTGAGCGCGGCCAAAAGGGCGGCCTCGTCTTCCGGAATAAACATGTAATCCGCACTGCCGCCTGTGCTGAAACTGGTGTGTTTGCTCATGGGTTCGTCTTTTAAGAACCTGCACCGGTCTATGCCGCCCGCCCGTCTCTCGTTGATCATCGCCGCTCCCGCCGCCTCACGCGTTTTGTATGACGTTTAGAATGTTCTGCACCATGTCGTCGCCGCCGCCCTGGCCGATGCTCTTCAAACGGAAGTTCATGGCAGCTACCTCCATAACTATGGCAAGGTTGCGGCCGGGGCGCACGGGCAGCGTTATCTGCGGGACTTTTATTCCGAGGAGCGTGATGAAGTTGTCGGCTGTGCCCAGCCGGTCTATATCGCTAATGTCGCCCTGTTCAAGGTGGACGGACAGCGTTATGCTCTTTTCACGCACTATCGCGCCCATGCCGTAGAGCACTGAAACGTCTATTATGCCTATGCCGCGTATTTCCATCATGTGCCGTATGATGTCCGGGGAGCGGCCGATGAGCGTATCGTCCGAAAGCTTGTGTATCTCGACCACGTCGTCCGCCACGAAGCGGTGGCCGCGCTTGACGAGCTCCAGCGCCGTCTCGCTCTTGCCCACGCCGCTCTCGCCCGTTATGAATATGCCCACGCCGTAAATGTCCATGAGCCCGCCGTGCCGCGATATTGAAGGCGCCAGCGCCTCGTCAAGGTAAATAGAGGCTTTGTGGCTCAGCTTGGTGGTTGTGAGGCCGCTCATAAGCACGGGCACATTGTACTTGTGCGCGCAGGCTAAAAGCTCCTCGGGGGGAGTAAGGTTCCTGCCTATGAGAACGCAGGGTATCGGGTTTGAAAAGAAGAGGTCCAGCCTTTCCATTTTTACTTCGGGCGAGAGGGTCATCAAATAACTCATCTCGGCCATACCGAAAAGCTGCACGCGGTTGACCGCGAAGTACTCGAAAAAACCGGACATCTGAAGGCCCGGGCGGTTAAGGTCGGATGAGTCGACTTCCGCCGTGTCACGCGTGCCCATGTAGACCACATTGAGATTTAACGCTTTTGCGAATTCGTCCATACGTATAAGCCGTTTCATACTTAATCTCAGTCCTCTCAAATAATAAATTTATCTATAGCGTGCGCCACGCCGCCGTCAATGTTGGACGGGGCGACGTAGTCGGCAATACTCAATATTTCTTTGGCCGCGTTGCCCACGGCCACGCTGAGGCCCGCGTAATCCATCATACCGGCGTCTATCTCGCTGTCGCCTATGGCTATGATCTCATCCCTGCCAAGGGAAAGAAGCCCGGCCAGTTTTTTCAGCGCGTCGTCCTTGGATGTCAGGGGGTTCATTATCTCAACGTACTCCGGCTGCGAAGTCAAGATTTTAAGCCCGGGGAAGCGGGAGGACGCCTCCGCCTTGATCCTGGCCGCGTTCTCGGGAGTGTCCACAAACAGCAGCTTGTACGTGGAAAATTCGTCCGTGTCGAGCATACCCGGGTCGGAGATGCACGACACCCCGGCGTTTTTCTCGTAAATCTCCCGGAAGGGCGAGTCGAGCGTATAGTGCACGCCGTCCGCCATGTAAGCCTGGCCGTATATGCCCTGGCCGCGCGCCCAGCGCAGGACCTCTTTCGCCGGTCCGGCGGGCACGTAAGTGGAATATACAAGGTTTCCGCCGCCGTCCACAAGCTGCCCCCCGCACGACGCTATGGTGTGGCCGCTGATGCCGAGTTCGTCGTTGTAAGGTTTCATGCTGTCGTACAACCTGCCCGAGGCGAGCACTATCTCAACGCCCGCGCCGAGTGCCCGTTTTATGGCTGCCTTGCTTTTTTCAGGTATGTTTTTATTGCCGTCTAAAAGCGTGTCGTCCAAATCGATCGCAATAAGTTTATAAGCCATTAAAAATCCTCTTTTCCGTTATTGCTTACCATTATAGCGTAATAATGGCGCTTTGTGAAGTGCGGGGAAGCCCCCACGGGCATATCGCGTAGCATCATTATTCGAATTACAATGCATTGTCCCGCGTTCTTTGCCCGGAGCGCTTATTGGCCGGCATTATTTACATATGTAAAGCGGCGTGGTAATATTTACGCATGGTTGCCTTCATAAAAACGTTTATGGACAATATGATATATCGTCTCAAGGAAGCTCCGAAAGGGCTTGATTTCGCGCGCAACACTTACCCTTACGGGCCGCAGTCGGACAATATCTGGTATGAGCGCACCAGCCCGAGGCACCTTGCCGAAATGTTCTCCCGCTTCAAGGACAAGACCGTCCCGGTACTCGACCTCGGCTGCGGCAAAGGCTACGTGCTGTACGCGCTCAACAAAATAGGCTTCAGCCGTGTGGACGGCGTGGAGTACACCCCGGCCATAGCCGAGATAGCCGCTAACAACATGCGGGCGCTGGGCCTTAAGGATAAAGTGACGATTTTCAACGTGGACGCGCGCCGCTTCGACAATTACGACCCTTACGGCATAATATACATGTTCCACCCATTCAGGAAGGAAGTTATGAAAAAGGTGGTGCACAACCTTGAGGAAAGCTTGAAGCGGGCGCCCCGGCGGTTTACGGTCGTGTACTCGAACCCCGTCGAGCACATATTCTGGGACGTCTCGCCTTACTTCATACTTAAGGAGAAAGATACCCTGACTTTTATGAACCTTGAGATGGACGTGTACTATTACGAGCACGACCCGGAGAGGAAAACCAAAAAGCAGGGCCTGATGTTCAAGGACGTGCTTATAAGCAATATGGAGCGCAAGACTGAGATGTGATATAATACTCAAGTTAGAGATTTTGATATTGCGAAAGTGAGGACAGGATGGATATTGTTGTATTGGCGGGCGGGCTTAGCGTAGAGAGGGACGTATCGCTTTCATCGGGGTCGCTCGTGCTTGCGGCGCTAAAAAAGCTGGGGCACAGGGCGGTGCTGGTGGACGCGTTTTTAGGAACCGGCGCGCTCCCCGCAAACATAAAGGACGCCTTCGGCATGCCCGTGAATGAAGAGGCGTATGTTGTGAAAACCAAGGCGCCAGACATGGCCGCGCTCATAGCCTCTCGCGGGGAGGGCGGTTTTGGAGAAATAGGCGAAAACGTAATAGAGCTCTGCCGGGCCGCGGATATAGTGTACCTGGCGCTGCACGGCGAAAACGGCGAAAACGGAAGGATGCAGGCCTTTTTTGATATTCTGGGGATAAAGTATACGGGGGCGGGCTACCTTGGCAGCGCGCTGGCCATGAACAAGGCGCTGTCAAAGGAGCTTTTAATGGACGCGGGCGTGAAAGTCCCCAGGGGAGTGCGGCTAAAAAAGTGCGGCTTATGGCCCAAAACATTAGGCGTAGGCTTTCCCTGCGTGGTAAAGCCCTGCTCGGGCGGGTCCAGCATAGGCGTTTCCATAGCGAAGAACGAAGCGGAGCTCAGGGAAGCGCTGTGCGCGGCATATGAATACGGGGACGAAGCGCTGGTGGAAGAGTACATAAGCGGGCGCGAGTTCGCCGTGGGAGTGCTGGGAGACGTCGCGCTCCCGGCCATAGAGATAATACCAGGCGAAGGATTTTACGACTATGAGCACAAGTACCAGGCGGGTATGACAAGGGAAGTTTGCCCCGCCGAAATATCCGAACAACAATCCGAACGCATGCAGGAGGCCGCGATAAGGGCTTTTGAGGCGCTGATGCTGGAGGTTTACGCGAGGGGAGAGTTCATGATGGACGCCGGCGGCGAAATATACTGCCTGGAGATGAACACGCTTCCCGGCATGACGCCCACCAGCCTGCTCCCGCAGGAAGCGGCGGCGGCCGGAATAGATTACGAAGGATTGTGCGGCAGGATAATCAGCCTGTCGCTTAAGAAATACGAAGCATGAAGGCGTTAAGCGTAAGGCAGGCCCTGGCTGCCTGCAAAGGAAAGTACACGGGCGATCCTGATATTTTAAACAGGAACATTTCGTGCGTGGCCATAGACAACAGGGCCGTGCGCGGGGGCGGGCTGTTCGTTCCAATAATAGGCGAGCGGCACGACGGCCACGCATTCATAGGCGCGGCGTTTGAGGCGGGCGCGGTTTGCACGCTCAGCCAGCTGCCGCTCGAAGATATCCCGCACATACTCGTGGAGTCCACGCTGGACGCTTTCCAGGACATTGCGGCTTACTACCGTGGCCTGTTTAACTTAAAGATGGTGGGCGTGACGGGCAGCGCGGGAAAGACTACGACAAAAGAGCTCATAGCGCTCGCGCTCTCATCCGGGATCAGTACTTTCAAGTCGAGGGCCAACCTCAACAACCAGACGGGCGTTCCGCTGAACCTTTTTGAACTTGACGACTGCTACGGCGCGGCCGTAATGGAAATGGGCACGAACCATTTCGGAGAGATAGCGAGCCTGGCGCGCATGGTGCGGCCGGACTGCTGCGTTCTAACGAACATAGGCGAGGCGCACATAGAAAACTTTGGCACGAAGGAAGGCACGCTACGGGCCAAGACGGAGATGCTTGATTATATGGCAAGCGGGGGCAGGGTGGTCGTCTGCGGGGACGACCCGCTGCTGCGCGCGCTGAAAAACTCGCGGGACGACGCTGCCTCGTACGGGATAGAACCCCACAACGGCTACCGCGCGGTTAATATAAGCGAACGAGGGGGCGGGGTGGAGTTTACGGCGGTGTCCGATGTTTTTGAAGTAAGGGTAGCGCTGGGCGCGCCGGGAAGGCACATGGTGCAAAACGCGCTGTGCGCGCTGGCGGTGGCCGATACTCTGGGGATAGACGCGGCGCTGGCGGCTCCGGCGCTTACCGCCTACAGCGCGGGCAAAGGACGGCTCAATATAGAGAGCGTTGGCAATATAACGGTGATCGACGACAGTTACAACGCCAACCCGTCGTCCATGCGCGCGGCCATAGACGTTTTAAGCGGGATGGGCGGCCGCAAGGTGTGCGTGCTGGGAGACATGAAGGAGCTTGGTGAAATGGCGGAGCGCTACCACGTTGAGCTGGGCGGATACGCCGCCGCTGTGGCTGATTTGATACTGTGCGTGGGCCCGCTGGCCCGGGGCATCGCGCGGGGCGCGGGAAAAAACGCACGCGCGCTGTGGTTCGAAACACAGGATGAGCTTATAAGCGAACTCGGATCGCTTATAATGGAAGGCGACGCCGTCCTCGTGAAGGGTTCGCGCTCGATGGAACTCGAACGCGTAGCCGAGCGTCTTAAAGAGGTGTGGAATGGTTAAGGTGGAGCGTTTAAAATGCGGGATGGTAAACTGCTGGCTGCTCACAGGGGAAGGCGGCGGCGTGCTCCTGGACACGGCCGTGGGCAGGTTTAAGGACTACCTATATGAGCGCGTGAAAGGCGTGGATCTCAAACTGATACTCTTAACGCACGGGCACCCGGATCATACCGGCAACACCGCCTACCTGAGCGCGGCCACCGGAGCGCCGGTGGGTATGCACGCCGCCGACGCGGAGCTTACGAAAAGCGTGCGGATGAGGAAGATGTACGCGGACACTTTTCTTGGCAAAATGCTGCTCGCGGGCACCACGGCAAGCGTTTACAAACCATCCGCGTTTGAACTTCAACATAAATTTGACGGCGGCGAAGACCTAACGGAGTTCGGTGTTGGCGGAGCGAAAGTTGTTGCCCTGCCCGGGCACACGGCGGGCTCTATAGGAGTGCTGACGGACGGAGGGGATTTTATAGTGGGGGATTCGATGATGAACATTCTAAAACCCACAAAAGCGCGCATGTACGAAGACGGGGCCACGCTGAAGAAAAGCCTTGAAACAATAGGGGACAGCGGCTGCAAAACAATAATGACAGGCCACGGCGACCCTTTTCCCGCAAGCATTTTTTTTAACACTCTATGAACTTTTCCCGCATGATATTTAAAAAAGTGTGACAACCGTTATATATTATAGTACAATATGACTAATCTTTACTGAGTATACGAGAGGATACGGGTTTTGAAAAGAGCGGCAGCGCTTATTGTAATAATAGTTATACTGGTATCGGCGTTCCCATGCGTCTCTTTGGCGCAGGCTCCGGCCTTTGACGATTCCGGCTTCCCCGAGGGCATGACAGCCATTCTCATGGAAGCGAACACGGGCAAGGTGCTTTACGAGAAGAACTCCAACCAGCGCATTCATCCGGCCAGCACAACTAAAATAATGACCGGCCTTTTGGCGTTGGAAAATACGCCGGACATAACCGAAAAAATCACCGTGGGCTCGGAAGTGGACAAGTTCGGCTCGTCTTCCAGCCTGCTTCACCTGTACAGCAACAGGGATTACAGCATAGAAGACCTGCTGTACGGCATAAGGCTCAAGTCGGGCAACGACGCGGGCGCGGCGCTGGCCGTAAAGTATGGCGGCAGCATAGAAGGCTTCTCCGACATGATGAACGAAAAGGCCAAAGCGCTTGGCATGGAGAACACCCATTTCTCCAACCCGCACGGCCTGGATATCGAGGGCGAGGAACATTTCTCCACTGCGGCGGACATGGCCAAACTGGCCCAGGCCGCGTACCAGAACAAGCAGTTCGTGGAAATAATGAGTACGCCCGAGCACACTGTTGAGTCGGGGGAACTGGCGGCGGAAAGCCAGGTTATATACAACGGCAACTATTTGATCCACACTCCCGAAAGCCGGCCCGACTACGAGGAATTCCTCTACAGCCCGGCAAACGGCATGAAGACCGGACTTCTTGAGCACGTGGACGGCAACGACTACTACGGCTGCCTTGTGGCCAGCGCGGAGCAGGACGGTGTGGATCTCATAGCCGCGGTGTTCGGGGACACGACGGACCGCTCGCAGCAGCGCTGGCGCTCGGTTAAGAGCTTGTTCCAGTACGGCTTCAACAACTACTCGTGGGTAGACATGACGCCGTATATGACACCGTACGCGGCGGACGAACAGGTGGAAGGCTACGCGGGCAGCGACGCCGAAGCGGGCAAGCTGCGCGTAAACGGGTCGCTGCCGCAGGACGCGTCCAATATGGCGTTGCTGGATAAAAGCACTGCGGAAGGCTTGGCGGACGGCAGTATCGAGCTGACGCCCACAGTCGACTATACAAAAGAATTGCAGGCGCCCATAATAAACAACGAACCGCTGGGAACGGTGACTTATTCGGCGAACGGCGAACCGGTCTACACCCAGGAACTAAAGGCGGGGCGTTCCATAGAGGCCGCGCCCAAAGCCGAGCAGCAGGGCGTGGATAGCCCGGGTTCCGGCCAGCAGGGAACGGCGGCGGCCAAGGGCTTTTCGCTCACCTCCGTTTGGAACGCGATAAAAGACTTCTTCAACTTCGGCGAGAAGTGGTGGATGTGGATAGTGGCCGCGGGAATAGCCGCGGCTGTGGTGATAGTAATAGTGCTGCTCGTGAGGAGAAAGCGCGAGTCGGGGATATTCATACCCACAGCGCACAGGCGTACGGATTTTTACACGGGGCGCAAACCGTCCCCGCGGCAGGACATCACGCCACCGGGCAGCGGCGGACGCAAGAGCTACGGCTACGGCGGACGACACAACTTCGGCAACGCGTACGGAGGGGGCTTTGATGTTAGCGTGAGCGAGGAAGAGGCGCTCGGTGAAGACGGCAACGCGTACATGTCCAAGAGGAGCCGCGTAAGGCGCAGCGCGTTTTACTATGAGGGCGAGGACATAGACTTTGAGGAACTGCCGCGAGGGAAGAGGCCGGCGGCAAGTTCCAGCTACGACTACGAAATGGAGCGCACCGAAGAGTTCCAGGAGACCATGTACGAAAAACCGAGGGACAGGAGCAAGTACTCGCTGAAGCCCAAAAAGGCCGAAAAACCGGCTGAGGTAAACCAGGACACCAGGGAAATACACATTACGAAAGAAATGCTGGAATCGGACGAGATACTTGAACTCATAAGGCAGCTCAAGGAAGACGACGACTTTTAATCCGAAGGATATATATTATAGTTCTATGTAAGTTGTGATTAAACGAGGGTCGCCGGATTTGCGAGATAGTTTTTTGCAGATCGAAGGCAAAAAACGCAGGAATAGCAGCGCTATTGCGAGGCTTTTCGCCAAAGAGCTGCGGAAAAATAGACGCGAAGGTGGTGTGCCCGAGTTAATCACAACTTACTAAAAAACAAAAAGTCATACACCGCGCTCCGAATTGCAACCTACAAGAGGTATTCGGGTGGGAAACTCGGGACAGGCTGACCTGCGGCACACGCCGCTAACCGCTTACTGCTGCTTCCGTCAGGACCTGACAGGGTTCACAGCGCAACGTTGCACAGGACCCATCCTTCAACGCCTCCACACCTGCTCCATACCTTACAAGAGCAACCCTCGGCGCGGAATTCAACCCCGCTATAGCGGATTGCGGGTTACAGGGCACCGCTAACTCCCCGTTTAGTATGACAAAAACATTGTATCAGCATTATCATCGCGAGTCAAGCGGGGGAGCCCCAGCCGGCTTGCCGCGTAATGTATGTAGTACAATCCGGGCGCGGGATCCCGCGCTCTTTTGTGAATCTGCGCTTTATGCCGAATAAGGGTTCGGCATTTTGAGAAAAAGCTCGTATTAATGCTGATTTTTCTGTTGACAATTCGGCTTATGGATGATAGCATAGGTACGTACAAAGCTCGTTTCATTGTCTGCACATGTTTTTGTAAGTCATTGCGTAACGATGGTTTGCAAAAACATGTGTTTTTTGAAGCGGCGCGTCACAAAAAAAATTTGGGAGGTACCTTAATGAACAGTGGTACAGTAAAATGGTTTAACTCCGAAAAGGGGTTTGGGTTCATTTCGAATGATGAGGGCGGCGACGATGTGTTTGTGCATTTCTCCGCAATCGTATCAGGCGATAGCTACAAGTCATTGCAAGAAGGCCAGCATGTTACATTCGATGTGGAAGCAGATCCGAAGAACAGCAGCAAAATGCGCGCCGTGAACGTCCAAACAGCGTAACAATCCAGAACCGGCTTTTCACATTTCAGGGGACGCGGCTTTAAAAGCCCGCGTTCCCTGTTTTTTATTTATACTACTTATATATTTTAGCGGGGAGACGGCAAGTATTCTTTCACGCCGAACGATGTTCCGGCTATCAGCGCGGCCTCGGCTTCGTCCTTTACTTCGCCGAGGGAGATGAGCTGCGCGAGTATGTTGCCTGCCGCTGTCGCCTCGGACGGGCCCGCAACTACAGGCAGCCCCGTTTCAGTTGCGACAAGCCCGCAGAAGAGAGGGCTCATGGAGCCGCCGCCGACGATGTGCGCGCGGCTGAACGTTTTGCCGGTTATCCGTTTGAGCTCGTTAAGGGTTTTAGCGTATTCCTTCGCCAGGCCGCGGAGTATGCACAGGTAAAACTCCTCCGGCGCGCCGGGAGTATCCATACCGCGCCTTTTGCAGTGTTCCGCGATGCAATTTAACGTACCGCCCGGCAGGTTGAACCAGTTATCGCCAAAATCGATGTGCGAGGTGAAGGAACTCGCGCGCGCGGCGGCTTCGAGGCCGCCGTAAGCAACCGTCCGCCCGCCGTCCGCCCACTCGCCCATGCAGCGGTGGAGGATGTAGTGGCCGAGGATGTGTTTTGTAAACATTACTTTGCCGTTGTAGCCGGTGTGGTTGTTGTATTTGCACTCGAACGCTTCGCGAGTCACGATGGGCTCGTCTATGTAAGTCCCGATTATGGACCACGAGCCGCTGTTCACGAACAGTGTCTCGCCGTGGGACGCGGGAAGCATTGCCGAGGCGGAGTCGTGATGGGGTATGCTCAGGACTTTTGTACCGGCGCTAAGGCCGGTGTCGCCGCTTAAAGAAGGCGTTATCCCGCCCAGTACCGACACGTCCGAACCTATTGGCGGAAAGAGGTTGGTAAGCCCCAGTTTATTAAAAATACCTGCGTTCCAGTCCCTTTTGAAGGGGTCGTAGAGCAGGGTGGTGCTGGCCTGCGTAGCTTCGCAGGCAATCTCACCCGTGCAAAAATAGTTGATGAGGTTGGGCATGAACAGCAGCGTCTTTGTATTTTCGAGTATATCGGGCTCGTTCCGCTGCATGGCGAAAAGCTGGAAGAGGGCGAACCGGGGATGGGGTTCCCCGCCCGCTATTTTGAACAGCTCGTATTCGGGGAACGCGGCGAACACTTCATCCGCCACGCTTTCCGTCCGGCTGTCCATGTAGCTGTGCGGGCTGCCGATGAGGTTGCCTTTTGAATCGAGCGCCCCGAAATCGGTCGCCCATGTGTCAACCGCCAGGCCCGCTATGTCCGCGCCGCTCTTGAGGGCAGCGCGCGCTGCCGCCTTAAGCTCCTCGAAAAGCTTGAAAATATCCCAGTACATACTCGAATGGACGTGGCAGGGGGCGTTATCAAAGCGGTGAACCTCGCCCAGAGACAGCCCAGAGCCGTCAAAACGGCCGACAAAAGCCTTGCCGCCGCTGGCGCCGTAGTCCACAGCCAGTAAATCCAATGTTTTTTTCATGATGTGAATTCTCTCGCGGCCTCTATGATTGCAAAGGCGTTGTCTATAGGTATGTCGGGCGTTATGCTGTGTGTGGGCGATATTATATAGCCGCCGTCCACGGCCATGAACTCCAAAAGCTCTAGGCAGTGCTTTTTAACTTCGGCGGCGGTGGCGTAAGGCAGGAACTGCTGGTTGCTTATCGCGCCGTAAAAACTGAGGTCCCTGCCGAACTCGTTTTTGAGCTTCCTAAGGTCGTAGATCTCAGGCTGCACGGTGTTGTAGCAGTCCACGCCGATGTCGATCCAGTCGCCGAGTATCTCCCGGTTGTCGCCGCAGGAGTGCAGGACGACGTACTTGCCCTTTGATTTTGCCTTGCCCACTATTTTAGCGAAGCAGGGGCGGATAAACTCCCGCCACACGTTAGGGCCCATGATGAGGCCGTTCTGGCTGCCCCAGTCGTCGGCAAAGTAGAGGGCCTCGAAGTCGTAATCCAGCACCGCGTCCAACAACTCGATATGGTGGTTTGTGATGTCGTCAAGGAGGCGGCGGGCGAAGCGGGGCTCGGCAATAAAGTCCATGAGGATGTTTTCCATGCCCCTTAGCCCCCACGCGCGCTCGTAAAGCGCGAAGGTTATGCCGAACATGCGGAAGCGGCCGCTTTGATCCTCGTGCAGCTTTTGCGCCTGGGCGCGGGCGAACTCGAGGTTTGGCCGGGGCATGACGTAGTTTTTGTACGTTCCGTCGGGGTTTAGTTCCGTGTCGATTATGGGCGGCTCGATAGGCATGCCGATGTCGCCGCCGTCCTCTCCGCTCTTGTCCCACTTCAGCCCGAAAAGATCTATCTCCATATCTTGGCCGATGGCTTTGTTATTCTTGTACTTGGCCATGGACAGGCAGTTGTCGAAAAGTCCGTCCAAATCCACAGGCCACCCTTCCTTGCGGGCTACCATATCCGCGTAAACGCCGGTGTAGTTTATCTGGTGGGGAACAGGGCCGTTTTTATGGTTTAAAGCATTTATTACCGTCTCTCTTTTATTCATACTGCGCCTTTCTCACCGTAGTGGGGTAGATTACCAGCCGGCCTCCGACATGTAGTACGTGCAGTTGGCTTTTGTCACGGGCGTTATGGGCGTGTGGTACGCGTTTTTGTATGCCTGGCCGTTAAGCATGGTCATCGCGGTATCCACGACTATCTGCGCGTTTTCGGTTGACGTCCCCAGCCCCACGCAGCCTTTTAGGGCTTCGCCGTTTTTTATGCCTGTAACTATTTCTTTTGTCGCGCCGATGCCGAACACTCCGAAGGTGTCCTCGTTTATGTCCGCGTCTGTGACGTAATTATTCGCGCCGATAGCGCCGCCTTCGCTTATGCTGACGATTACCTGTATGTAGGGATGCTCCTGCGTCATGCTCCTTACGGCCTCATACGCCGTGGACGAATCTATCGCGGCCTGGGAAGACGTTATTTTCGCGTTGGGGGCCGTTATTGCTAGGCCTTCCACAATGCCGTCCGAACTGGTGGAGTAGAACGTGGAGCCCTGAATGTCGGGGAAGTTCAAAAGACCTACCTCGCAGTTCCCGCCAAGCGTTTTGTTTATGAATTCCCCGGCCATCCTGCCGCACTCCAGACCGGAGTTGTAGCCGTCCACGTTGTAATACGTATTGCAGCCAGCAGGGGCGTCGCCGTAGCTTAGAACCATTATGCCCGCGTCGCGCGCCCTTTTGACCGAATCGGCCAGCGCCGCTGGGTCGACAGCGTCGAGGATTATGAAGTTGACCTGGCTGTCTATAAGGGCTTGCATCTGGTTGAGCTGCGTCTGGGAACTGTCCTTCGCGTCCATAACGTTTGTCTGCACGCCGTATTTTGACCAGGCGTAATTCGAGATCTGCTCACTTTCCGCGGCCCACGCGGGGTCGGAAAGGTCGCCTACCGCCACGCCCAGCCTGTAAGGGGCGGCGGCGCTTCCGGCCGCCATGGCGGGGGCGCCGGCTGCGAGCGCCAGCACAAGGCACAGCGCTACGCAAATTAACTTTTT
>JAVBSU010000036.1:0-9801 GCA_031556555.1 Christensenellaceae bacterium | reverse complement strand
CCTCCTCAGGCCGTCAAGAAAGGTTCAGATGCTAGAAAGTCACGAACCGGATGCGGAGGTGTATTTAGACATACGCTTCACAAGGCCAGTGAAGTGCTGACGCCGCAGATGGGCTTTTATTGACTGCCTGATCATACGCTTAGTAGCTTGTTCAAAAATAATCGTATACGCTCTTCCCTGGGATTTACAAGGAGCTCTTCCGGCCGGCCGCGCTCAAGGACCCTGCCGTCGTCCATAAACACGACGTCCGTCGCCACTTCCTTGGCGAAACCCATCTCGTGAGTGACGATCAGCATGGTCATGTGTTCTTTGGCAAGGTCTTTTATCACCGCCAGCACCTCGCCCGTAAGTTCGGGGTCCAGCGCCGACGTGGGTTCGTCAAAGCAGAGCAGGTCCGGATCCATGGCTAGCGCGCGGGCAATTGCTACGCGCTGCGCCTGCCCGCCCGACAGCTCGAAGGGATAGGCCTTCTCCTTTTCGGACAGGCCGACTTTCTTTAAAAGCTCCCTTGCCTCTTCCGCCGCCACGGCAGGGTCTTTTTTATCGACGCTGACCGGGGCGAGCGTTATGTTCTCTATAACGCTCAAATGCGGGAAGAGATTAAAATTCTGGAACACCATTCCAAGGTGGAGGCGGGCCATGCGAAGCTCGTCGTCCTTCAGGTACTCCGTCACGCCGTTTTTTTCCTCGGCTATTGCAATGCCGTCCAGGACTATGCTCCCCTTTTGCGCGCGCTCCAGGCAGTTTATGCACCTTAACAGGGTGGACTTCCCGCTGCCCGACGGCCCGATGATGGCCATCACCTCGCCCTTTTCCAGCACGAGGTTTATATCTTTCAACACTTCGTTCTTGTCGAAGCTTTTGTATAAATGCCTGACTTCCAGAATGTTCATATTTTAAGACCTATATCCTGTAATAATCCAGTTTTTTCTCTATCCGCTTAAGAACCAGCGACACAACGGCGTTTATTCCTAGGTATATTATCATGGCAACGATGAACGGCGCTATGGACGCCTCCCTCATCGCGGCGGAATACGTTTTTTGCAGCAGGTCGCCGAGGGCGATTATGCTGACGAGCGCCGTGTCCTTTACCAGCGTTATGACTTCGTTTCCGAGGGATGGCATTACTATCTTGAACACCTGGGGGATTATTATCTTGCGCGTTGTCATGCCCTTTGTGAGCCCAAGCACGGACGCCGCTTCGTACTGCCCCCTGTTTATCGATTGTATGCCGCCCCTGAATATTTCGCTGAAGTAGGCCGTGTAGTTGAGCACAAACGAAAGCACGGCCGATTCGAACTTGCCTATCCTAAAATCGGCTCCAACAGACGTCATTATTATGTTGAACCCGAAGTAAAAAAACATTACCTGAAGGATGAGCGGCGTACCGCGCATTATGATCAGGTAGACGTTGTAGATATACCTTACCGGTTTGTTTTTGGCCAGGCTCAGTTGCGAACCCAGGAAACCCAGAGGGATGGAAAAGAGCAGGGTGAGCGCAAAAACGGACAGCGTCACACCCAGCCCTTGTCCAACCTCGTAAAAAAGCTTTAAAAAACTTTCCATCTTATACTAGAAGGTAGTGACATCCCTGCCAAACCACTTCATGCTGAGTTCTTCAGCCGTGCCGTCTTCCTTCATTTCCGCCAGCGCCGCCATAACGGCGTCGTGGAAAGCCACATCGCCTTTCCTGAAGCCGATGCCGTACTGCTCGGGCGCGAGGGTTTCGTCGAGTATTACGTAAGCGTCAGGCTTTTTTGACATGTAGTACTCGGCCACAACGCGGTCTACCGCCAGCGCGTCCGCCTGCCCGGAATCGAGGTCTAAGAGCGCCGTCACGTTGTCTTTGAAGTCCAGCTTGTCTTTAAATGATTCCACAAGGCCTTCCTGCGAAGCGAGGGCGTCCTGCGCGGACGAGCCGTCCTGCACGGCCACTACTTTGCCCGCGAGGTCGTCCAACGTCTTTATGTCGGAGTCCTTGAGGACAACCACTACCTGCGCGTTCTCCATGTAAGGCTCGCTCATGAGCACTTTTTCCTTGCGCTCGTCCGTTATGGTGTAGCCGTTCCATATTACGTCTATGTTCTTGGAATCGAGCTCCAGCTCTTTTGTCTTCCAGTCTATGGGCATGAGCTCAACTTCTATCCCCATGTGCTCGGCCACCGCCTTGGCAAGGTCTACGTCAAAGCCGACGAGCTCTCCGTTTTCGTCCACAAAGCCCATGGGCGGGAAGCTGTCGTCCAGGCCCATGACAAACTTGCCCTTGTCCATAACATCCTGGAGCGAGGTTTCTTCCGCATCGGAGGCGAACGCCACAATGGGAAGCGCCATCAAAACAACTAAAACAACCAACAATAACTTTTTCATCACAAAGATTCCTTTCAAGGATTTAAATAGTTAATGTCATTATAATTTATTGTGCTAAATTAGTAAAGCGTTTTGTGTTGACAGAAAAAAACCTCCGGCGGTTTAGGGCAATGTCCCAAGCAGCCGGAGGCATGTCAAATCTCTAATACGCTAATTCATCGTAGAGCTTCCTATATTCCCCGGCCGGTTTTTTGAAGCTGTTGTCCTGGCTCATCGCGTTTGTTATCAGCGCTTTCATCTCGTTTTTATCTTTGTACACATCGAGAGCCATCTTTATAACGTTAAGCATATCGTGGGCGTTGTAGTTCGCGAAAGAAAAGCCGGGGCCTTCTTTTGTAAATTCGTTGTACGGGATGACCGAATCCACCAGGCCGCCCGTCTCCCTTACTATGGGGAGCGCGCCGTACGCCTGTGCTATCATCTGCGAAAGCCCGCAGGGTTCGAACAGCGAGGGCATCAGGAGAAAATCGATCCCGGCGTATATCCTGTGCGCCAGGGCGTCGTTGTAGCCGATGTACACGCCCGTCTTGCCCGGATAGTGCGACGCCACGTAATTGAAATAGTCTTCGTAGCCGTGGTCCCCGCTGCCCAGTATAACAAAGGCCATATCCTCGCTCAGCACTTCTTCCAGCACCGCGCACACGAGATCCAGTCCCTTTTGCTCCGTCATCCTAGTCACCATGCCGATTATGGGCGTGTCCGCGTCCACGGCGAGGCGCATCTCGTCTATTAGCGCGATCTTGTTCTTTTTCTTCCCCGAAAGGTCGGCTTTACCGAACTTGTAGTTTATGTTCTTGTCAGTCTCAGGGTTGAACTCGCCCGTGTCTATGCCGTTGAGTATTCCCGAAAGGTCGTCTTTGCGCATGTAGAGGACGCCTTCCATCCCCCGCCCGTAGAAAGAATTCAGTATTTCCTTAGCGTAGTTGGGGCTCACTGTCGTTATTTTGTCGGCAAAGACCAGCGCGGCTTTCATCATGTTGGCGCTTCCGTACGCTTCAATGTAGTCTGAAACATAGTATTCGGTCGCGATCCCCAGCATGTCCGCTACAAAGCCAAACGAAAGCTGGCCCTGGTATTGCAGGTTGTGTATGGTAAACACTGTCTTTACCTGCCCCTGCTCCTTCTCCTGGTACTGCATTTTCAGCAGCATGGGAATCATGGCCGTGTGCCAGTCGTTGACGTGTATGATATTCGGCTTGAAGTCCATATAGGGCAGCGCTTCCAAAACAGCGCGGCAAAAATACATGTACTGCTCCGCTTCCGCCTCTCCGCCCTTGTACACAGGGCCGCCGAAGTAGAACTCATTATCAATGAAATAATACTGCACGCCGCCAATGCTTAACGTTTCAATGCCTATGTACTGGTTGCGCCAGCCCATCTTTATGTACATAGAAACTATCAATTCGAGCTTATCCTGGTAATTTTCTTTAACAGACCGGTGCTTGGGCAGCATAACCGCCACTTCTACATCCTGTTTCGCGAGCTCCTTGGGCAGTATGCCTATTACATCGGCCAGTCCGCCTGTTTTGGCAAACGGAGTACCCTCCGCCGCTACTATCAGAACCTTTGGCTTACTCATACTATCGCTCCCTTTCGGATTATTACAGGAAACTCCTTGTCCCCTATGAGTTTCCTGCCCTGCCTTATGTTCACCGACTTGTCCAGTATAACGTACTCAAGCGTGGAGTTGTTGTATACTTCACTGTTCTGCATTATTATGCTGTTCTTTATCTTCGCGCCCTTGCCCACGTACGCTCCCCTGAACAGCACGCTGTCCTCCACTTCGCCTTCTATTATGCAGCCGTTGGCTATGAGGGAGTTTTTGACGTTGGCCGTCTTTGAGTACTTTGCCGGAACTTCGTCCTTTATTTTAGTATAAACCTGGTTCTCCCCGTAAAACAGATCCTTCTGCGCGTCCACGTCTATAAAGTCCATATTGAGCTTGAAATACGACGCGACCGAGTGCAGCCTTCCGACGTAGCCGTCGTGCTTGTAAGCCATTATCTTTATGCGCTTGAGGTTGTTTATCAGAAGGTCGCTAACGAAGTTGTACTTACCCCGGGAGGCGCAGTCCTCGACCAGGAATTCCAGCAGCTCTTTTCGTATTATATACGTATCCATGCCTACGAGCTTGGAATCTGTAAGCGGGGAATTTATCTCAAGGTCAGAGACCCTGCCGTCGTCGTTTAAGTGCAGGCGAACGTCGTTGTACCGTTCTCCCTTGTACCTGTCCACTTCTTCCCTGTTGTAGAGCATGGTTATGTCCGCGCCCGTGTCGATGTGGTACTTTAGCACGTCGTCGTACACCCGGTTGTATACTGTGTACGAGCCGGAAAATATGCAGTACTGCTGCTTCGTGCGCCGGACGTAGCCCATAACGCCCTTTATCGCGTCCACTATCCCCCTGTAAGAACCCATGTTATCGGTACTCGAAAAGGGCGGCAGTATGAAAAGGCCGTCGTTTTTGCGCGAGAGGTCCCACTCCTTGCCCGACCCAAGATGGTCCATCAGCGAGTGGTAGCTCCTCTGGGCTATTACCCCTATGTTCCTTATCCCGGTGTTTACCATGTTGGACAGCACGAAATCTATGGCCCGGTACCTTCCGCCCACAGGCAGCGCGCCCACCGTTCTTAAGTATACGAGCTCTCTCAGATTTATGTTTTGCTCACCGGCGTAAATGAGCCCGAATGCATCCCTGATCATTTCGATTCTCCTCCCTCGGTCTTGCGGACTATCCTGCGCGGATTCACCGCTTCTCCCGCGGCCACCGCGGCACCGTCCCTTATGGTCGCGCCAAAGCCCACGACGCTTATGTCGCCCGCTCCGCCGATAATGCAGTCCTCTCCGATCTTGACCTGCTCGTCCACAATGCTTATCGTGACCTTGCTGTTTTTCCCTATTTCGGTTTCCTGCATGATTATGCTGTCCTTTATGACAGCGCCCTCGCCCACGTACACTCCCGAAGACAGGATGCTGTTCTCCACCGAACCGTATATGAAGCAGCCTTCGGATATAAGGCTGTTCTTGACCTTGGACTTCCTGTCCACAAAGTGCGGCGGCTTGTTGGGGTTCCTCGCGAATATCCTCCAGTTCTCGTCGTAGAGGTCGAGCGCAGGCTGGTCCTGTAGGAGTTCCATGTTGGATTCCCACAGCGACTGGATCGTCCCCACGTCCTTCCAGTACCCGTCAAAGGGATAGGCGAAAAGCCGCTCGCCCGCCCTGAGCATTTTGGGAATTATGTTTTTGCCGAAGTCGTTTGCGGATTTTTCATCCTTGGAATCGGCGATTAGGTAGTCTTTTATCTTTTTCCAGTTGAACACGTAAACGCCCATGGAAGCCATGTCGTTCTTTGGCTTTTTGGGCTTTTCCTCGAAGTCTATTATCCTTAAGTCCTCGTCCGTGTTCATTATCCCGAAGCGCGAAGCTTCCTCCAGGGGCACGCGTATTACGGCTATGGTGGCGTCCGCCTCCGTCTTCTCGTGCGCGCTCACCATAAGGCTGTAGTCCATTTTATATATATGGTCGCCCGAAAGCACCAGTAGGTATTCGGGGTCGTACTGCTCCACAAAGTAAAAATTCTGGAATATGGCGTTGGCCGTCCCGCTGTACCATTCTCCCCTCTCGCCCTTAACGTAGGGCGGAAGCACGAAAGCCCCCCCTGTCATGCTGTCAAGATCCCAGGGCGCGCCCGTGCCTATGTATGAATTGAGCTCCAGCGGCTGGTACTGTGTTAGCACCCCAACGGTATCCAGGCCCGAATGGTTGCAATTGGAGAGCGGGAAGTCTATTATCCTGTACTTCCCCCCGTAGGGTACGGCCGGTTTGGCCCGGTGCTTCGTAAGTACGCCCAACCTGGAGCCCTGCCCGCCGGCAAGAAGCATTGCCACGCATTTTTTCTTTCTAATCATTCGCTCTTCTCCCTTGTCCAGTCATTTTCGGGTATGAATTCATAGTACAGCGCGGCCAGCGGGGGGAGTTTTACGGCCGCGCCGCATGGCAGGCCGTTCACGCTTTCGCGGGTTGCCTTAACCGCCCTTACCGCGCTTACCCCCGAACCGCCAAACATGGCGTTGTCACTGTTTAAAATAAGCTTTAATTCGCCAGCCGCCGGCAGGGCGACCACGTAGTTCTCCCTTACGATCGCGGTGAAGTTCGCCACGCACACTATGTTGTTTTTGGGGCTCATGCGCATAAACGCGAAGGCGCTCAACTCTTTGTCGCCGGCGTTCAGCCACATAAAGCCGTCCGGCCCGTCGTCCACCTCGTAAAGGGCGGGATTGCTCCTGTAAATGCTGTTCAGCCTCTTTACGTATTTTTTCACGCCAGCGTGCGATTCGTATTCCATAAGGAACCAGTCAAGCTGCCTCACATGGTCCCATTCTAAAAACTGGGCGAACTCGCCGCCCATGAACATAAGCTTCTTGCCCGGCTGCGCGAACATGAAGCCGTACAGTGCCCGGAGGGACGCGAATTTTTGCCAGTAGTCGCCGTATATTTTATTGATTATAGACGCTTTCCCGTTCGAGACCATCTCGTGTGAAAACGCGAGGATGTAGTTTTCGTAGAAGGCGTAATACATCAGGAAGTTCATCTTGCCGTGCTCGAACTGCCGGAAATAGTGGTCCATTGAGAGGTAGTTAAGCGCGTCGTAGCTGAATCCCGTGTTCCACTTGAAGCTGAACCCAAGGCCGCCGTCGTAAGGCGGCTTTGTGAGCATTGGGTAGCTCGTGACTTCCTCCGCCGCGGTCAACGCTCCCGCGTACCTCGTTAAAACGACGCTGTTCACCTTTTTAAAAAACTCCACGGCGCCCCTGTCCACTTCGCCATCCTGCGAACTGGCCGTGTAGTAGCCGCCGCGCCCGTAGTCAAAGTACAGCGCGGGCGTCACCGACCCCATCATAAGGCCGTCCGCGTGGTATTTTTCCATCCAGAACACCGCGTTCGACACCAAAAAGCTCTGCACCTCCGGCTTATTGAAGTTGAAGAGGTAGGTGCCCATAAGCGGGTGTTCCCTTATAGACGCGTTCTCGTGCTCGTAGAGCCATGTGCCGTCAAAGTGCGCCAGCCCCTGCTCATCCCTGGGAAAGTGCCCGGGCGTCCACTCAAGTATCACTCCAATGCCTTTTGAATGCATTTTGTCCACAAAGTACATAAAATCCCACGGCGTACCGTAACGCGAAGTGGGAGCATAGTAGCCTGTCGTCTGGTAGCCCCAGGAATCGTCCAGCGGGTACTCCATGACCGGCATGGCCTGCACGTGGGTGTAGCCAAGGTTCACGAGGTATTCGCACAATTCGTCCGCCGTGTCCCGGTAGTTGGGAAAACCCCCGTCCGCCGCTTTCTTCCACGAACCCAAGTGCACCTCGTATATCGAAACAGGGTTATTGAAGTGGTTTTTCCTGGTTCTCTCCCGCATGTAGCGCCCGTCGTGCCATTCGTACCCATCCAAATGCCACACTTTTGACGCGCTGCCCGGGCGGATCTCCGAAGAGAAAGCGAATGGATCCGCCTTAAACGCGCGGCTGCCGTCGTAGCCGTAGATCATGTACTTGTAGTTGTCGCCCACTTTGAGCCCAGCTACAAAAGCGGCCCACACGCCGTGTTTGTAGAGCTCCATGCGGTTGGCTTCTTCGTCCCACCCGTTAAAGTCGCCCACTATGCTTACCGAGCGCGCGCCCGGAGCCCACAGGCAGAACCTGTGCGCCCCTTTTTTTTCAACATAATGACAGCCGAACAAGTTGTACGCGGTCTGCGCTTCTCCGGTATTGAAAAGGTAGATATCCGTTTCCGGAATGTACTTTTTAAAATCCGCCATCGTTAGTCTCTCAGGCCCTGCGGCCTTGTTTCATTTTCTATAAATTGTAAATGTATTTTTTATCCGCATCGCCCGCCTTTTTAAGTTCTTCGGCCGTCTCCTCGTAGCCCTCGCGCCCCATCAACGCGAACGTCGCTATTTTGCCCGCCTCCACTCCCGGCTGGTCGAATGCGTTTATCTCCAGGAACTCGCCCGCCGCGGCCGTGGCCATCTCAAAGAAGAAGAACAGCCCGCCAATGGATCTGGCGTCCATTTTGTCTACGGTAATGCGCATGTTCATCTTGCCGGCCTGGCATACAGCGTACTCCGTGGCGCTCATTTCCGCCGCTATGAGCTTGTTGATCTTTTGGCCCTCAAGGTACGCGGCGTCCATCATGTCTATGGGCGGTTTTGGTATGGTGAGCTCCGTGTTGAATTTCTCCACGTCTATGAAGCACACGACCTTATCGAACGGGCCTTCCGTGTACAGCTGTATCTGCGAGTGCTGGTCCGTAACCCCGAGGGCGCGCACGGGCGTCTGCCCGCAGTTGACCGTCTGGCCATTATTGCCTTCGCGCTTGCCGAGCGATTCCGCCCAGAGCTGCGCGTACCACTCCGCCATATTCAAAAGGCCGTCCGCGTACGGCATCATTACTGAAATGTTCGCGTCCTTGGCCATGGCTATGCACATCATAAGGGCGTACATGTACGCGGGGTTTTCGTCGAGGTTTTCTTTCGTGCAGGCTTTATCCATGGCTATCGCGCCCGCGAACAACTCTTTTATATCTATGTTCAGGACGGCCGCGGACAAGAGGCCAACGGGGCACAGCACGGAAAAGCGCCCGCCCACGCCGTCGGGCACAGTGTACGTTTTGAATCCGTACTGCCGCGATATCTTCTTCAGTATGCCCTTTTCCTTGTCCGTGGTCAGGACTATGTTGTCTTTGAGCTTGTCTTCGCCCACAGCGTCTTTCAGCATCCCCAGCGCTATCATGAACTGCGACATGGTCTCGACCGTATTGCCGCTCTTTGTTATGACGTGGAAGCACGTCTTTTGGGGATCGATTATATCAAAGAGCGCGTTCATGCCGTCCGGATCCACGTTGTCCACGACATAGAACCTCGCGCCGCCGCGCTTCTCCCTCGGAAGCTCGTTGTACTTAAGGTGCTTTATTCCGGTAAAGAGCGCCTTTGACCCGAGAGCGCTCCCCCCTATCCCGAATACGACAAAGTTCTCGAATTTATCGTTTATGTACTTCGCCTGTTTCACTATATCAGCGACGATTTCATCCTGGCTATAAGGAAGGGACCGCCACGCCATGTCATCTTTTTTCGCCGCCATAGCGCCGTGCACCTTTTGGACTTTTTCGCTCATCGTGGTAATTTCCTGCCCGGTGATTCCGTACTCACCTATACGGCTTTTGAGCATGTTGTTATAATCGATTTTCATAGCTGGTCTCCTTCGCGTATATATATTTATCAGTTGCTTTGCGCGGCTTTAAACCTGTCTCAATTATATAGCTTAAAAACTTAAAAGTATAGTCAAAAAGAAGAATTCCCACACTTTCTTTCATGTTTTGACGAAAATGTGGGAACCGTTTATTCGCTATCTTTGTCCATGCAGCACTTCTTGTATTTCT
>JAVBSU010000033.1:0-5915 GCA_031556555.1 Christensenellaceae bacterium | reverse complement strand
AGTGCTGTGGAAGCCGGGAAGGCCTTCCAAGATGGCGACTTTCGCTTCGCCGTCCATCACTTTGGCTACCCAGTCGGCTATGTAGGCGCCGCCGTCCTTCTGCTCGTAGCCGGTGTAGGCGTAAACTTCACCGCCGCGGAGGTCTGTATGGGAGTTGAACAGTCCGATGGGTATGCCCGCGTCGTTGGCTTTTTTCACAGCCGTGACAATGGCTTTGTCGTCGTGCGCGCAAACCGCTATGCCGCCCACTCCGCGCTGTACGAGGTCTTCGACTATTTTAACCTGTCCGGCAGCATCGTCCGGCTTTTCGGGAGAGAGCACTGTCAGCTTGTAGCCGAGCTCCTCGGCCGTGGGCTGCGCGCCTTCTATAACAGCCGCGTAGAACGGGCTTTCCATCGCCGGGGGCACGAGCGCCAGTTCAATGACTTCGTCCCCGCTCCTCGTGGGTTCGTTCGCGAAACCTGTCGAGCACACCATAAACGCCATGATCAAAACGAGACACGCCGTAATTAGAGCAATCTTCTTCATAATTCAGTTCCTCCATTTTTTATGATTATTCCTATATGGAAAATACAATTCTGATATTTTTGTTGGCGAACGAAGTGAGCTGGGGTCTGGGGAACATGTTCCCCAGCAGATTCTTAAGGCGGAGCCTTAAGCCGCCGGAGGCAATCACTTCTTATCCAGAGCCTTCGACTCAAAATCGGGACTGCTGACGAGCAGGCTTGTCATACCGCCGTCCACGAGCATGTTCATGCCCGTGCAATAGCTTGCTTCGTCGCTGGCGAGGTAGACCGCCGCGCTGGCGATTTCACCGGACGTGCCCGGCCGCCCCATGGGAATGTTGGACGCCCAGTAACGCTCGCAGGCTTCCCTGTCCCCGGCGGCGTTCAATATGTCGTCCCAAATTTGCGTGTCAATGAGGCCGGGTGCGAGGGAATTGACCCTTATGCCTCTTGTGGCGAACTCTGTCGCCAGGGCTTTAGTCAGGCCCACAACGCCCCATTTCGCCGCGTCGTAAGGCGCGGATTCGGAGAAACCGGCCGTCGTGTGCACTGACGTTATGTTTATGATGTTGCCGCCGCCGTTTTTGAGCATTTGCCGTATGCCGTGCCAGCAGAATAGGTACGTCCCGCGAAGGTCGGTATTTATGACGCGGTCAAAATCACTTGGCTCCGTCTGCTCAAAAGGTTTCGCGAAGTTCACCCCGGCGTTGTTTACTATAACGTCAACGCGGCCGAAGCGTTCCACTGCGCGCCCGACGGCGTTTTGTACGTCCGCGTCCCTGGACACGTCGCACTCCACGAAAAGCGCCTCGCCGCCGTTCGCGGTTATCTCATTAGCGGTATCCTCGCCGCCCACGCCCTTCCTTATACAAGTCACGACCTTAGCGCCTTCTTGCGCGAACCGCAAGGCGATGGCCTTGCCTATGCCCGATCTTGTCCCCGTTATTATTGCCACTTTATCCTTTAAACGCATGATAAGAACCATTAGCCTTTCCGGCTCACCAAATCCATTTTCAGAACCATGACCACCCTACGTGAGCCGGATAAGGCGTATAAATGGTTCTTGTGCATGTGCGTATCCGCCTCGGGCGGATATATCGCACGCGCCAGTACAATACTGGAGGTTGAAATTTTTTCAACCTCTTCCTCCCGCTTAAACTATAGTGTATCCGCCGTCGGCCACGATGACCTGGCCGGTTATGTTAGCGCCCGCCCCCGTGGCTAAAAGCAGTATGGGCCCCATTAAATCCTCCGGCCCGGGCACATAGCCTCTCGGAATCTTGGCGACCAGGTTTTCGTAGTACCCCGGCTGCTCGTACAATGATTTTGTGAATTCCGTCCTGCACGGGCCGGGAGCCACCGCGTTGACCCGTACGCCCTTTTTTGCCCATTCGCCCGCGAAGGAGCGTGTCATGGCCTCAAGGCCGCCTTTGGCCGCCGCGTAATTAACGTTGTTGGGCAGGCAGACGTGCGCCGCTATAGAAGAAATATTGACTATGCCGCCGCCACCGCCCGCCGCCATGGCCCGGCCGATTATAGCCGTTGTGAGAAAAACGCCTTTGAGGTTCACGCCTATAACGCGGTCGAAGTCCGCGCCGGTCATGTCGTCCGCGCTCACGCGGCCGGAGATGCCGTGGCTGTTTATGAGCATGTCGATCTTTCCGAATTTGGCCAGCGCGAAGTCTTTAAGCGCCGCCACCCGCCCTTCGCTTGTCACGTCGCAGGCAAAAGCCGCTGCCGCGCCGCGCGCGTCCGTAAGCCCGCCGCACACACCGGCAAGCCTTTCTTCGTCTATATCAACTAAGACGACGCTCGCGCCGTTACGGCAAAAACATTCGGCGGCCGCGCGGCCTATGCCGCTGCCCGCCCCCGTGACTATGGCTGCCTTGCCATTAACGGAAAACAGTTCGCCAACGCCGCAATCCACTGGTGAAGACATAAAAAATCTCCCTTCCCGCACCGCAATTTTGTAAAATAAATATATGCCTGAGTAATCTTTTGAGTAGTTATGCCTGAATGATAACTAAATCCACGCGAAAAGGCCATGAATTTATTTACCGAAGTTGTTGTATAATTTAACCGCGCCCCAAAAGGGAAAATTCTGGCTTGACTTGTTTTTACTTATTACATGAACTATTTTGACATTGTTGGCTATACTAATTTCAGTTTGAAATTAGTATTATAGGCTGTCCACGTGGGGGAGGCTGACGGTAAACACGCTGCCTTCGCCGGCCTCGCTCGTAACGCTGATCTCGCCGTCGTACAAAAGGGCAGTGTGCTTGACTATGGCGAGGCCCAGGCCGGTGCCGGGAACAGTGGCCGCGCCCGCGTTCTTGGCGCGGTAAAAGCGCTCGAACACGCGCGCCTTCTCATCGTCCGGTATGCCTATTCCGTCGTCCGCGACCTTTATAACGGCGCGGCCGTCTTCCTTCGCGAGAGTGACGGTTACATGCCCGCCTTCTTTACCGTATTTTATGGCGTTATCGCACAGGTTGAGCAGCATCTGCTCTATACGGTGCTTATTGGCAATGATCTGGGCGTTGCCCGTTACTTCAAGGCTTATGCCGCGCTTTTCGAGCTTTTGCGCCAGAAGCTCGCTAACGCCGCGCATGGTTTCCGCAAGGTCCACTTTGTCGAGCTGCTCGTCCATGGTTATGTTTTCAAGCTCGGACAGCGCCAGCGTGTCGTTTATCAGGCCCATGAGCCTGTCCGCCTCGGCGCTGATGCGCAGGGCGAAGTTTTTGGCTTCGTCCATGTTCCTGGCCATGCCCGTGTGTATGAGCTCCGCGTAGCCGTTTATTGAAGTCAGTGGCGTCTTGAGCTCGTGGGAGACGTTCGCGGAAAAATCCTTCCGGACCTTTTCGGAAAACACGATGTCGCTCACGTCGGATATGAGTATCAAAAGGCCGTCGCCGCTCTGCTGGAAGGCGCCTTTGGGGACGAAGCTCAGGTAGTAGCGGTAAGTCTTGCCGTTCGTCTCGTCTATGACGTCGAAAGAAGTCGTCTCGCGCTTCAAAAAGGCGTTGTCTATCCTTCTCAGCACGTCCTGCCGCCGTATGAAGTGCAGTATGTTGACGTTCGTTATGTCGCTGGAAGCGCCCAGGATAGCGCGCGCCGCTTTGTTTATCAGCAGCACGTCCTGGTCCTTGTCCAGCACCATGAGGCCTTCTTTTATGTTGTCGAGTATGAGGGAGGACTTTTTGCTCTCCGACTTGACTCTGGAAATATAGCGGTTGAGCCGCTCCGCTACGCTGGAAAAGGCGAGCGATATCTCGCCCACTTCTTCATACTTGCCGTTAGTTTCAAGGCTTAGCGGGTTGCCGTCAAGGTAGTCCTGCACCGAAGCGTGCAGCCTTGAGACGGGAGCCAGCACGCCCCTGGCGATAAGTCCGGAGAATATTAGCGCGACTATGGTCAGGATAATAAAACTTATGATGATAACGGGCAGCGCGCTAAGGACAAAACTTGAGGTGTTGGCGACCGGCACCGCCAGCCTTAATATGAAACCGCCGCCGGTATCCCGGGCCACGTAGAGAGTATTGATGCCCGTGGTTTCGGAGACCCGGCTGTCCGTGCCGTAGCCGTCCGACATTGCGCCGATAACTTCGGGACGGCCGGAGTGGTTGTCGAATGTGGCGGGGTCTTCGCTGCTGTCGGCCACAACGTTCCCGTCCATATCTATAAAGGTCACGCGGATGTTCTGGCCGTAGGCCTTGGCGTAGTCTTCGGCAAAGGACTGAATGCCGTCCGGAAACGGCGTCAGCTCCATCGCGTTTATATCGCCCTTGAGGGAATCGACCGTGCTTGTCTCGAACGTAGCGCCAAAGCTGGCGGCCGACGCGATAACAGCCACCGTCATTCCGGCCAGAAGCACTACCACTATTAAGATTACAATGCGTTTTTTCAATTATTTATCCTCGGGCGAGAACTCGTAGCCAACGTTCCTCACAGTCTTAATATAGCTTCCCGCGCTTTTGAGCTTGGCGCGCAGCGTCTTTACGTGCATGTCCACCGTCCGTGTTTCTATCTGCGCCTCAACGCCCCAGATGCTGTTCAAAAAGCTATCCCGGGATATCACGACATTAGGGTTTTGCATAAAGAGCCGCAGCATCTCGAATTCCTTGTAGGTGAGCCCGGCAGCCTCGCCGTATACGGAAACTTTGCGGCCGTCCAGATCCATTTTTATAGCGCCGGCCGCAAGCCCGCCCGCGTTACCCCTGCCAACGCGCCTCAGCGACGCGTTTACGCGCGCTATGAGCTCAAGCACGCCGAAGGGCTTCGCTATGTAATCGTCCGCGCCCATGTTGAGGCCCGTCACTTTGTCTATCTCGGAGTTCTTGGCCGTAAGAAAGATAACCGGGGGGATAGGGCCCTCGTTCTTAATACGCGAGAAGAGGGTGAGGCCGTCCATGCCGGGCAGCATTATGTCCAGCAACAGCAAGCCGGGGGTTGCGCCGCTTCCGCGCGCACTAAGGAAATCCTCCCCGCTCGCGAAGGATTCAACCTCAAAACCCGCCGATTTAAGGGCGCAGCATATGAGTTCCCTTACCGAATTGTCATCCTCAACTATGTGTATCAGCGCCATAAGCCCCTCACCAATATAATATTGGAATATACCGGGTTGTCAAGAAAGGTTCAGATGCTAGGAAGCGCGAGCCGGACGCGGAGGCGTATATGCCAATACGCCGCAGATGAGCCTTTATCGACAGTCTAATTATAGAATACGTTCCTTCTTATGTATACCCGTTATAGCAAATAATGTCCAGTCTGCAATGTTTTCCGCGTGGTCGCTTATGCGCTCAAGGTACTTGGCGACCATAAGGTAGTCAACCGCGGCGTCAACGTTTTTCCTGTCTTCTATGGCAAGGTCTATGAGCTCCTCCTTAACTTTGTTGAAAAGACCGTCCTGCGTGTCGTCCATTTCTATGACCTTATCCGCAGACTCTACGCTCATGTTGACGTAGCAGTCCACGGCCGCGTGCACCATGGTCACGGCGGTGTTCTCCATCGCGGAGATGTGGGCGGGCTTTTTAGCCGCCGGGTTTTTGCGCAGCATCTTGGAGATTTCCGCGATATCCGCCGCCTGGTCGCCTATGCGCTCAAGGTCGGTAACCATTTTGAGCGCGGCCGAAACCGTCCTTAAATCCCCGGCGACGGGCTGCCGCTTCATTATAAGCTTCATGGACCGGCTCTCTATGCGCCGCGCCATTTCGTCTATGACGTCGTCGTTCTCCATTATGCTGGCGATGAGTTCCATATCAAAATCATTCAGTACCCGCATGGCGTCCAAAATGGCCTGCTCGGCCATCGCGCCCATGCGTATGAGCTCAAGTTTCAGTTCCTCAAGCTCAGCGTCGTAACTGTTCTTTTGTACCATTGTATCTCCTTCTTATCCGAACCTTCCGGTTA
>JAVBSU010000175.1:0-7615 GCA_031556555.1 Christensenellaceae bacterium | reverse complement strand
TCAACAGCGTGCTGGAAGGTTTCGTGGAAAAACGGGATGAGATAGATAGCCTCATCTCGCTTAATTCGCATTCGTGGAAAATCGACAGGATCTCAAAGGTCGACCTTGCCATACTAAGGCTGGCGATCTATGAGATGCGTTACATGGATACGCCACCCAAAGTTTCAATAAACGAAGCCATCGAAATGGCTAAAAAATACTCGGAAGATAAATCATATAAGTACATAAACGGACTTCTGGGCGGTTATTTGAAGAGAGAAGAAGAGGAAAAAGAGGAACAGCCGTAAACGGACGTTCCTCTTGTGTAATAATCTGACTCAATTGCCGGTTGCCGGATTATTGAATATTTTATCATTGCGTCCTTCGTAGGGCGCTTTTATTATGAGAGGCTTTAAGAAGGGGGCTACTTTTTCCACGCCGTCCATAACGCTCATGGTGACGTCTTCGTGCTCGTAGGAGAGTACGTAGTCGTAGCCCACCATGGAAAGCTCGGTTATGATCTTCTTCCACGGAACGCTGCCCCAACCGGGGATGCGGAAGCGGAAGGCCCGGTCGATGCGCTGCCAGTCACCCTGCATGAGAATGCCGCCGTACTGTAGGTTGTGTTCTACGATCTCGCCGTCCTTCGCGTGGAAATGGAAGATGCGGTCGCCCAGCGCGTCTATGAAATTCTCCACCTTAAGTCCAAGGTAAATAAGGTTGGCGGGGTCGACGTTGTATCCCAGCGAGGGATGGTTGTCCACAAGCTCGATCGCGCGTTTGGCAGTGTGGATGTCGTAAATCATATTGTTTGGATGGGGCTCAACAGCGAATTTTACGCCGTATTCCCTGAACTTATCCAGGATGGGCGTAAAGAGCTCTACGAATACTTTCTCCATATCCGACCAACCCCTGGCGTTGGGGAAGGGGAAGTAACGGCCCCAATTGATAACACCCGTGAATCCGTTCACCACCGGCACCTCAAGGGCATTTGCCGCCTGGGCGGTCTTTATAAGACTGTCCGTGCCGTACTTGATCTTTTCTTCTTTGGTGCCTTTGTAAATGCTGTCCGTGTCTTCGCCCCACGGGCCCAGGATCAGAAGCGAGTCAGCGTGATTGGAGAGGCCGCTTATCTCTATACCATAGCCCTTGAGCATGGTAACGAGCGCCTTGGCCTTGCCGCTGTCCGCCACGATCTCTTCGCAATCGAACTGGCCGTTGTCTATGTAGGCCGGGATCTCCATCATTTCATAGCCGTACTCGTTCATGATTTTCGCCACTTCCTCAAGCGAGAGGTGCGCGAAGTTCGCCGCAAAAAATCCTAGTTTCATTTGATCCAACCTCCGTTCACATATTATTTTTGTAAATTGCTTCAGTCAAACAAGTCGGTGGAGAGGTAGCGCTCGCCCGTGTCGGGGAGAATCACAACGATTTTCTTGTTGCGGTTTTCCGCCATATCCGCGAGCTTTAAGGCGGCTTTTAAGGCCGCGCCTGAAGATATGCCGCTCAGTAGGCCGCAGCGTTTCCCAAGCAGGCGGGAAGTTTCAGCCGCCTCGTCGCCGGTGACGGTCACAATTTCGTCTATGATGCCGCGGTTAAGTATTTTGGGAACAAAGCCCGCGCCTATCCCCTGTATTTTGTGCAGGGAAGGTTTGCCGCCGGACAGCACGGGGCTTTCGGCCGGCTCTACCGCCACTATTTTCGTGTTTGAGTTCGCTGCTTTGAGCACTTCGCCGCAGCCTGTAAGCGTTCCGCCCGTGCCCACGCCCGCTACGAATATGTCAACGCCGTCTGTCATGTCGGCGAGTCTTTCGGGGCCTGTCGTTTTCCTGTGAGCCTCGACGTTGGCGGGATTTTCAAATTGCCCGACCATGTAGCCGTTCTTCTCCTCGCAAATCTCCTTTGCGCGCTCAATAGCGCCGCGCATTCCTTCTTCTTTTGGCGTAAGCACTAGCTCCGCGCCCAGGGCTGAGAGGAGTTTTCTCCGCTCTATCCTCATTGACTCGGGCATGGTTATTGTGAGCTTGAGCCCGAGGTTCGTGCAGATGAACCCAAGCGCTACTCCCGTGTTGCCGCTGGTGGATTCGACGATAGTCGTGTTTTTGTCGGCTTTGCCGCTCGCAAGTGCATCGCGCAGCATGAATAGAGTGGGGCGGTCCTTAACGCTCCCAAGGGGATTCCTGTACTCCAGCTTTCCCCATATGTTGGGATGTATCTCACTTAAGTGGAGCAGAGGGGTTTTGCCCACGAGCGCCGTCAGCTTTTCTATCTTACTCATATTAAGAACCATTAGCCTTTCCGGCTCACCAAATCCAGTTTAGAACCATGACCGCCTTACGTGAGCCGGATAAAGCGTATAAATGGTTCTTTGCGCATGTGCGTATCCGCTTTCGCACGCGCTAATATAATCTCAGGTTGAAATTTTCAACCTGATTCCTCCTCATCCGCAATATTCTTGATATCGTAAGGCGTCTCCTGATAGACATAGTAGTTGAGCCAGTTGTAAAACAAGAGGTTGCCGTGCCCCCTCCATTTCACCACGACCGGCTTTTTCGGATCGTTATCCGTAAAGTAGTTCTCAGGCATTTTTATATCAAGGCCCTTTTTGACATCCCTTTCATACTCCGCCTTTAGTGTGTTCTGCGTGTATTCGGGGTGCCCTGTTACAAAGAGCTCACGGCCGTGCTTGGCGGAGACGATGTAAACCCCGGCTTTCTCGCTCTCGCACAGTATATCAAGCGAGTTGTTCTTAAGGATGTCATCCTTCCTGACTTCGGTGTAGCGCGAGTGCGGCGCGTAGAAAACATCGTCGAAACCGCGCAGTATTGGCTTGTAGGTCTCGGATTTCGTGTGCGCGAATATGCCGGAGAGTTTTTCGTCCAAAAGATGCTTTTCTATTCCGTAGTGGTAGTTGAGGCCGGCCATCGCCGCCCAGCATATGTACAGCGTTGCGTAGACGTTGTGCCTGCTCCACTCCATGATTTTCTCCAGTTCTTTCCAATACGTGACTTCCTTGAAGGGTATTTGCTCCACCGGAGCGCCGGTTATGATGAAGCCGTCGAACATTTCGCCTTTTATTTCGGAAAAAGTCTTGTAAAACTCGTCCAGATGCTCGACGGAAGTGTTTTTTGAACGGTGGGTCGCGGGGTGCAGCAACACAACTTCTATTTGCAGAGGCGAATTTGCCAAAAGCCGCATGAGCTGGCGCTCGGTCTGCTCCTTTGTAGGCATTATATTCAAAATCGCTATTTTGAGCGGGCGTATATCCTGCACCGACGCGCGTTCGGCCGGCATAACGAAAATGCCCTCCTGCATGAGGGATTGCGCCGCGGGCAGGTTAGTGTTTATGACTATAGGCATATACTGCCGTCCTTTCTTTATTGAGTCTTCCAAGATTAGCACTTGCGTTTGACGTTTATTATACATGAATATATAATATCCGTATACTTTTATTTAAATTCTTTATCTGCAAAACGATTGAGGCGGAGGGTCTTATGGCGGAAGACAGGTTAAAATTTGATGCCCAAAAAATGGCTGAGCGCCTGATAAGCATCAACGAGAGCAACATCTCCGGGGAAACCATAAGCGGTTTTGGCATGAAGGCCAAAGTGGCGGCGCTGATAAGCGACATAAGAAGCGCCATGTTCCCCAATATTTACGACACCCACACGTACGGGCCGGAAGAGCTTGCGGAAGCGGGCGCGAAGCGCCTTTCCTCGGCGGCGGTGCTGCTGGACTGCATGATTTCCGAAGTGCTGGTGAACCGGTGCAACCTTGAAGAGAAAAACACGAACGAGTGCAGCAAGTGCAGGGAGGAAGCCAGGGAATTGACAATGAAATTCATGGGCGAACTCACGCATGTGGCTGAGATACTGAATACCGATATTGAAGCGGCCTACCTCGGAGACCCCGCGGCGATTTCGCACGAGGAGATACTCTTGTCCTACCCAGGGTTTGAGACGATAAGCGTTTTCAGGCTGGCGCATATACTTTACGACTTGGGCGTGCCGCTGCTGCCGCGGATGATGACGGAATACGCCCACAGCAAGACGGGCATAGACATAAACCCCGGCGCGGAGGTAGGGCCTTACTTTTTTATTGACCACGGCACGGGCGTTGTTATTGGCGAGACTTGCTCGATAGGCGAGCATGTGAAAATATACCAGGGAGTCACGCTGGGAGCGAAGAGTTTTAAGCTGGACGATGCAGGCAATCCCGTAAAAGGCGTAAAACGCCACCCCAATATTGAAGATAACGTCGTGATATACGCGGGGGCCACAATACTGGGCGGCGATACCGTGATAGGGCACGATAGCGTAATCGGCGGAAACGTGTGGCTTACTAATTCAGTCGCGCCGTATTCTATTGTGTACAACGCCGCGCCCGCTCCAATAATCAAGAACGGAGATTAAGTTATGGAATACATGAGTGTTATACTGGCGGCCGGCGAAGGAACCCGCATGAAGTCAAAATACGCGAAGGCGTTGCAGGACGCGGCCGGCAGGACGCTTCTTGAGTGGGTACTGCGGGCTTCTGACGGAGTGGACGTCAAAAAGAAAATAGTGGTCTGCGGAAGCTCGCTGAATGAAATAAAGGAACGCTACGGCCAGAGTGAGGGGATCGTTTGCGTTGAGCAAAAGGAACGCTTAGGGAGCGGGCACGCGGTAATGAGCGCCAAGGAGCAGCTTTTGGGTTTCGAGGGCTACACGCTTATAATCGCGGGCGACATGCCGCTCTTAAGAAGTGAAACCATAAGCGCGCTCGCCAGCGCGGCGGTTGATGAGAACTGCGCATGCATGATGCTTACGGCCAAACTAAGCGAGCCTTACGGTTACGGGCGCATAGTCAGGGACGAACACACGAACGATGTGCTGGCTATAGTGGAGGAACGCGACACAAACAGGGAACAGAAAAAAATCAAGGAAGTCAACGCTTCCTGCTACTGCGTGGATAACTCGGCGCTATTGTCATGCCTTGAGCGGCTTAGCCCCAAGAACGCGCAGGGGGAGTATTATATAACTGATATAGTTGAACTTATAAGGCAGGACGGCGGAAGGATAGGCGCGTATACCGCTCCCGATTACAGGGAGTGCATGGGCGTGAACGACAGGCGGCAGCTCGCGCAAGTTTCGAAAATCCTACGCGACCGTATAATCCAAAGGCATATGGACGAGGGCGTCACTTTCATAGACCCGCGCTCGACTTATATTGACGACGAGACTGTGATAGGGCGCGACTCGATAATATACCCAGGCGTCACGATAGAGAACGGATGCGAGATCGGAGAGGACGTGGTCCTATATCCCGGATCGAGGATTTCAGCCTCGAAAATAGGCGGCGGTACGGTGGTGCAAAATTCCGTGATAACTGAAACCGAGATTGGAGCAAACACAACCGTGGGGCCGTACGCTTTCCTGCGCCCGGACTCCAAAATAGGGGAGAGGTGCAGGATCGGAGACTTTGTGGAAGTGAAAAACTCCACCATAGGCGACGGCACGAAAGTCTCGCACCTCACTTATGTCGGCGACGCCGATCTCGGGCAGGAAATAAACATAGGCTGCGGGGTCGTGTTCGTCAATTACGACGGAAAGAAGAAACACCGCAGCGTTATAGAGGATAATGTGTTCATAGGCTGCAATACGAACCTCGTCTCTCCCGTAAATGTGGGCAAGGGCTCCTATATTGCCGCCGGGGCGACACTAACCGAGGATGTTCCCGAAAACTCGCTCGCAATAGCCCGCGCGCGCCAGGTGAACAAAACGGGATGGAAGGACAAGAGGGAAGGCTGACCTTGCCGCAGGCGCGGGGAGTATGGTTTCGAATAATAGGAGGAGTTCATGTACTACATTTTCGGATTGGGGAATCCCGGATTAAAGTATAAAAACACTCGCCACAACGCGGGGTATCAGGTTGTGGACATACTTGCAGACAGGCACGGCATCAAGTTTAAAACAGATATCAACCTTGAATGCATGGTGGGGCAGGGCATGATAAACGGGGAGAAAGTAATGCTGCTAAAACCACTGACCTATATGAACCACAGCGGCTACGCGGTGAGCGCGGTTGTCCATTATTTCGACGCGGATATAAACGAGGTGCTTGTGCTTTACGATGATATTGACATACCCTTCGGCACATTGCGCATAAGGGAAAAAGGCGGCGCGGGCACGCACAACGGCATGCGTTCGATAGTGGAGTACATGCAGACGGAGGATTTTACGCGCGTACGCATGGGCATAGGCAAGCCAAAATTCGGACTTGCCGGTCATGTGCTGGGTAAATACGACAACGATGAAGCGGCGGAGGCGGGTAAAATGTTTGTACACGCGGCTGACGCAACGGAATGCATAATGACGGATGGAGTGCCCAAGGCGCAGCAGCTATACCAGGAGAAGCCTGTTTGAGCAGGAACATAATCGAGGTATTACGGCAAGGGACGGCCTTCGGCGAGCTTATGCAATGCATAAGTGAGAAGAAGCTTCCGCTTACCGTAACAGGCGTATCGGCCAACGCCCGTCCGTACTTTGCGGAGGCGCTGGCGCAGGCCGGGGAAAAGACAATAGTGTTCGTATGCTCTACCGAGCAGGCGGCGCGGGATTATGCCGCGGCGTGCGGGGAAGGCGCGGTTCTGTTTCCCGACAATGACCTTAGCCTCAGAAGTGTAGAGGCCAAGGGCAGGGAAGGGGAGATGGAGCGTATTCGCGTACTCAAAAACGCGAACCGGGAAAAACTGGCCTTCATGTCCGTGAGGGCAGCAATAACGCGCGTGCTGCCCAAAAATGCCTTCAATGCGGCCTGCTTTGAACTCAGGGCAGCCAGCCGCTACGATATGCGGGAGCTGCTGCAAAATCTTGTTGCCAGCGGCTACGAACGCGCGGGCACGGTGTACTCCAAAGGCGAATTTGCCAAACGCGGCGAGATACTTGATATTTTCCCGTCGGACAGCGCCAGCCCCATAAGGATAACGTTTTTTGACGATGAAATAGAGAGCATAAGGCATTTCGACACGGAAACTCAGAAATCTGCCAGCAAACCGCTAAAGAGCTACACGCTGCCCCCCGCTACCGAAGTAATACTGACGGAGGAAGCGCGAGCAGGCATACTTTCCTATCTTAAAGCGCAGCCGCCCGAATATGAGCGGGTGGTGGGCGACATTATTTACGAAATAGAAGAATACTCTTCCTTTGAGATCGCGGATACTTTTCTGTCCGTGATGTACAGTGTTGCGTCGGTTTTCGATTACTTCCCGGACGCCTACTTTATGTTTGACGACTTCGACAGGATAAACGCCGAAGCGGACAGGATAATTACGGAATTCCATGACCAGCACGCCCGCCTCTTGGCGTCCAAGGAAGCTTTCCCGGAGCAGAAGGACAGCCTGCTAAGATTTGCCGCAGTGTGCGGGGGTATAGACGGCAGGCTGATAGACATCGGCGATTACACTAAAGGCGGCCTTAGGACGACATGCGAAGTTGACATGGGCATAAGGTCGGCGGCAGGCTTCTCCGGGCGCTTTGAGCTTCTGGCCAACAGCGTAAAGGAGCGGATGGAGCACGGCTTTAAGGTGTACCTGTTCGCGGGGGACAGGGCGGAGGGCCTTAGTTCCGCACTGGATGATTTTGACCTTAACGCTCCC
>JAVBSU010000051.1:0-7664 GCA_031556555.1 Christensenellaceae bacterium | reverse complement strand
GCCAAGAGCGGCGGCGGCATGCTCGTCCTCATACAGGACGTGACCAACCTCGCCCACCTTGAGCGGGTACGGCAGGATTTTATGGCCAACGTGTCTCACGAGATAAAAACTCCGTTAACGTCCATACTCGGCTACGCCAGCATGCTGGAAGACAACATAGCGGACAATAAAAAAGAAGCCGAAGCCTGCGCCCACAATATCGTGGACGCCACCCACCGCATGATCGGCATCATCGACGACACAATAGAGCTTTCCGAACTGGACCATCCGCCCAAGGACGATGACATCGGAAACGTGGACATACTAAAAGTAGTGGACGAAGTTCGCGATATGCTGGAAGGGCAGATGAAAGCCGGCTGCGTCTCAATGAATATTTCGGGAGGCGCGGACATGATGGCCAGCGAAAAGCGCGTAAAGCAGCTTTTGTCCAACATAATCGGCAACGCAGTCAAGTACAGCAGGGAAGGCGGCGTGGTGGACGTTAATATAAGCCAGGACGACGATTACGCGGCAATAACGGTAAAGGACGCGGGCATAGGTATCCCCAATGAAGAAATACCGCGCGTGTTCGAACGCTTTTACCGGGCTAAAAATTCGGACGGCGTCACGGGCACTGGACTGGGGCTGTCCATAGCCAGGCACATAGCCCTTATGTACGGCGGGGAGATACGTTTGGACAGTGTAGAAGGAAAATACAGCGTGTTTACGGTAAAGCTCAGGCGAACCCCCTACGCGGCCTGACCGGGAGCAACAATGGATAATGCGAAAGAAAACGCGGCGCTCAACGCCGCTATAGTAAAAAGGCTTAAAGCCGAGTACTCGGGCAGCGAATCCGCGCTCGAGTACGAAAATCCGTACGAACTTTTAGTGGCGACCTGCCTTGCCGCGCAATGCACGGACGCCCGTGTCAACAAGATAACGAAGACGCTTTTTATAAAGTACCCCTCGCCGTCTGAGTTGGCCGCGGCGGACCAGCACGAGCTGGAGGATGAAATAAGGACGGCCGGGCTCTACAAGAACAAGGCCAAAAATCTCATCGCCATGGCGAAAAAGCTCAACAGCGGCTTTGGCGGCGAAGTCCCGCATACGCTTGAAGAACTCACCTCCCTCGCCGGTGTTGGGCGTAAGACGGCGAACGTGGTGCTGGCCTTCGGCTTTAACATACCCGCCTTTCCTGTGGACACGCACGTTAAGCGCGTCGCCAACCGGCTGGGGCTGGCGCACTCGGACAATCCCGATAAAGTGGAAGAGAGCCTCAAAAAAATATTTAAGAAATCAGACTGGATACAGGCGCACCACTGGCTGCTATGGCACGGCCGGCGCGTGTGCAAGTCGCAGCGTCCGCTTTGCAGCCAGTGCATACTGCGCGACCTCTGCCCCAGCGTTATAGAAGCATATGATCGTAGATAAAGTCAAAATAAGCATAAAGGCCGGGGACGGCGGCAACGGCGCCGTCTCTTTCCGGCGGGAAAAATACGTTAACGCGGGCGGTCCGGACGGCGGCGACGGCGGCAACGGCGGCAACGTGCTGTTCGCGGCCGACCCCGGCATGCGCACGCTAATGGATTTCCGGCTGCACAGGAAGTTCCTGGCGCAGAACGGCGAGAGCGGCAAAAAGAAAAACATGCGCGGCGCGGCCGGAGAAGACCGCCTTATAAAAGTTCCTGCGGGAACAGTCATATACGACGAGGAAACCGGCCGCGTAGTAGCGGATATAAGAAACGCGGAACCTGTGGTTGTGCTGCACGGCGGGCGCGGCGGCAGAGGCAACGCGCGTTTTTCGACCGCCACGCGCCAAACGCCCAGGTTTTCCACTCCCGGCAAGAAGACAACTGCGCGCACGGTCATCCTGGAGCTCAAATCCATAGCGGACGTGGGGCTTATTGGCTTCCCCAATGTGGGCAAGTCCACCCTTCTCGCCGCCATGACCGCCGCCAAACCCAAGATAGACAACTACCACTTCACCACCCTGTCGCCCAACCTCGGCATAGCCCGGACGGACGACTACAGCTTCATCCTCGCGGACATCCCCGGCCTCATAGAGGGCGCGTCTTCCGGCGCGGGCCTCGGGCACGATTTTCTCAGGCACATCGAACGCACGCGCATGCTCGCCCACGTAATAGACATTTCAGGCTCGGAGGGCAGGGATCCCCTTGAGGATTACCTCGTCATAAGGCGTGAGCTGGAGCTCTATTCCAGTGTGCTGGCCGCACGGCCGGAGCTGATCGTCGCCAATAAGTCGGATCTTCCCGGGGCGGAGGACAACCTTGAGCGGTTTAGGGAAGCGCATCCCGGCGCGAAAATATTTTTGGCTTGCGCGGCGGCGCGGCAGGGTATAGATAAAGTAAAGTACGCCATGATAGATATACTCAAGACCTTGCCGGAAGAGCCGGCCATAGAGGACGAAGGCGTCATAGCCGAATGGGAAAACGAGGACGGGAACCTTACGTTCGGAGTCACGCGCGGCAGCGACGGCGTGCTCGAAGCCACCGGCAGCCTCATAGAAGAAATATTCTCCAAAACAAACCCGGACGAGCCCGATTCAATGAGGCATTTCCACAAGCTTCTCTCCGACATGGGCATCATAAAGGCTTTAAGGAAAGCGGGCGCGAAGGATGGCGATACCGTGCGCCTTAACGGAGAGGAGTTCGATTTTGTCGAGTAGTACGTGTTGTAATGGAATATGAGTTTACAGAACAGATAAGCCGCGAGTTAAAACTTTACTACCCCCGCGCGAAGGTGGGCGTGCTGGGAGGTACGTTCAACCCCTTGCACAACGGACACATAGAGATGGCGCTCAACATAAAGCGCGAATTTTCACTCGCGAAAGTCATATTCGTTCCCTGCGGCACGCCGCCGCACAAAATGAACGAGCCGTCCCTCGCCCCGGCCGTGGCGCGGCTTTACATGGCCGAGCTGTGCGTGTTCATGCACAACGGCCTCGAAGTCAGCAACGCCGAAGTCCTTAGAGACGGGCCATCTTACACTATTGACACCATGCGCGAGTTTAACCTAAAATACAAGGAGACGGACTTTTACTTTATAATCGGTTCGGATACTCTTTTCGAGCTCGAATCGTGGAAGGATTTCGCCTCGCTCGCAAAGCTTGTGCGTTTTGTGTGCGTCAAGCGGCCGCACAGCGGCAGGCTGGTTATGGCCGCAGAGGTCGAGCGCCTTTCCGGAAAATACGGCTGCGATATACAAAACGCGGATTATAACGGGCTCTTTGTGAGTTCGTCGTACATAAGGAAGAGAGTAAGCGAGGGCAAGAGCATAACGGAATTCGTGCCCCCGGCTGTGGAGGAATTCATCCATGCCAATGGATTATACAAACAACAGGGATGAGGTAGTAGAGCTTTTGGCCGGGCATCTTGTGGGTGAGAAATTCTCACACAGCCTTTACGTTGAGGAAACGGCTATAAAACTGGCTGGAAAGTATGGTGCGGATACTGCAAAAGCGGGTATGGCCGGCCTGCTGCACGATATCACAAAACAGATGGACAACGAGGAACTGGCCAAACGCTACGGTATAATTTCGCTGGCCTACGGCACGCTGCACGGCCCTACCGCCGCCATGTGGCTTAAAGAGCGCGGCATAGTCGGCGATCCCGAAATACTGCTTGCCATAAAGTACCACACGACCGGCCGGGCGGACATGACCCTTTTGGAAAAAGTCATATACATGGCGGACTACATAGAACCCTCGCGCGACTTCGAGGATGTTGACGTGCTTCGCGCGCTCGCCTTCCACAATCTCGACGAAGCGCTCGTGCTGGGCTTTGAAATGTCCATCATGGACATACTGGAAAAACGCAGCCTTATAGACATTGAGCTCATATCAGCTTATAATTGTTACAGGAATTATTTAAATGTATCCCAGGAGGAGGAATTTTGATAAGCATACCCGAAAATGTTATGAAGATAGCCGACGTGCTGGACAACAAGAAGGCCCTCGACATAGTTATCCTGAAAGTGGACGACATGACCATAATCTCCGATTATTTTGTAGTGGCCGGAGCCAACTCCACCACACACGCGCAGACGCTGAGCGATGAAGTTCAGCTCAAAATGGCCGATGCCGGCGAGAAGCCCGTGCGCGTGGAAGGCGAGCGGCAGGGCCGCTGGATAGTTATAGACTTCGGCGGCGTGCTGGTGCACGTTTTCCATAAGGAAGAGCGCGATTTCTACCAGCTCGAACGCCTTTGGAAAGTAGCGGACAACTACTACGATTACTCGTCTGAAAAGCTAAAAGAAAGCGAAGGCGGATATGCAGCACCCCCATCCTGACGAAAGCGGAAAGAAACGCGGCAAACTCACAGCCGCGCTAACAATACTCGCCGTCGCCGCGGCGGCGGTAATAATCCCCGTGGCGTTAAAGCCCGAACTTTTAAGCAGAGGCGGGGCGAGCGGTTCCGCGTTGCTTGAGACCGAGGCCGTGGAGTCCATAGCTCCCGACGCGGCCGGCGCCGGCGAAAAGACCCGCTACGACCTCATAATGGAACGCATAGAAAACGAAAAGAGCAACCCCGAGGCCGCCTACGAGTTTGAAGCGCGGCAGAGCGGCGGCACGGCTGCTCCCGCGCCCGTGTCTGAGGAAGAGGGCCTGGTGGAGGATGCCACCGGCGTGGAAGACGGCGCAGCCGCTCCTGCGGGTGAAGCCGTATCGGACGGCGGTTCATCCCTGACGCAGCAGGCGTACAATCCCGGCGACGTGCACATGACCACGCCCTACATAAGCACGCCCACCAGCGGAACGGGCGAGCTTGTGAACGATATTACCTTGGATATTAACGGGAATGAGGTCACCGCAAAGGAGACTGCTCCGCCCGGCCAGGCTTCCAGCCAGGGCGTTGGCGGGGACGAGGACGCCGCCGAGGAAAGCGTGTCCGAAGAGGCTCCTATTATAGAAATGGAGGAGCAATCACAGGCGGAGCAAGCGGCGCCGGATCCTGCGCCCGCCGAGGATTACGTTGAATACGTAGAAGTCCCCACCGACGAATCAATAGGTGAGGAAAATTCCGGCGAGGCGGCAGTGGAGGCCATCACCGAAGAGGTTCTCGCGCGCCTTATGCAGCTCGGTTACTCGCCCTACTATTCCTTAACTGAAAGCTACGACCCCTCGCTTGCGCAGCTCGGCATAGTTTACTTCCAGAGGAACAACGGCCTGCCCATTACCGGCCTCATAGACGAGGATACTTTCTACTCCATAATGGACGAAGCCGCTCCGCTCTACTCCCTCCTTCCCGGAATGGAAGGCGAAGACGTCCGCCAGATCCAGGACATGATAAACGCCCTCGGCTACACGCTGAGCGCGACAGGCAAATTCGACGCCGAGACCGAGGCGGCCGTGATAGCGCTGAAGCAGAACAACGGCCTTGACCCCACCGCGTCCATCGATGCCGCGTTAAGGGATGCGCTCATAGCCGCGACATCCCCCAATGCTGTGGAACAGCAAGTTCAGGAAGGCGAATGACGCCTCCGGCGGGCCAAGAAACCTTTTTCTAACGCTCAAAAGGGTTCTCTGGACTCTTCCAAAACCCGTTCTGTTTGGCGAACGCCAGTTCGCCGGGGTCTGGGGACGACCGTCCCCAGCGGATTCTTAAGGCGGAGCCTTAAGTCCCTTAAAATTCATACCCCTCTTCTTCAAGCGCCTTTTGGGCGGTTTCCAAATTTTCTTCTTTTACCAATACATAATCCGTATCGAATGTAGACGTCACGAAGACGCTTATGTTTTTCGCCGCGAGCACGGACGATATCCTTGCTATCACTCCCGTCAGGCTGAAGTCGAGCTTGCCTTCCACGCGCATGGCCCGCCATCCGTCCTCGCGCGCCATGCTGTTTTTGGGCGCCGCGCCGGTTCTGCACACGAGGGATATCTCCTGGTCGGTCTTCGCGTAAAATATGAAATCGTTGTCCGCCACATTGAACTTATCCGCCGAATCGAGCTGGCACACGCTGAAAGCGCCGTCGATGAGCGTCAGCTTCGTGAAAGCCTCCCCCGGCTTTTTCACCCAAACAGACACCGACCCGCCGTTAACGGGAAAGTCGGCGTAGCCGTCCCCGCATATCTTTATTGTCTCGCTCCGGTTGCCCGTACAGTCGTGAAACACCGCCCCGGCGAAGCGCGGGCCCATGAACATGCGCTTCTCGCCCTCCGCGCCGTTGGTCATAACAACCGCCAGCCCGGAGCCTTCGTGCTCGTCGTCGCCTTCGCGGGTCCAGCCTATTGTATTGGGATGGTCGAAGTAATCGTTCTGTACACCGTAAGCGTAGTCCCTCCGCGCCTTCATGAGCGGGACGAGGGCGTCGCGCATGGGCGCTATGTTGTCGTGCGGTATGCCGTAGTAATCCCCGTAGAATATGCAGGGATACCCTTCCTGCCTTAATAGTATGAGCGCGTAGGCGAGCGGCTTGAACCAGCCCTCCACCCACGACTCCAGCGACTGGCCGGGCTGCGTGTCGTGGTTGTCCACAAAAGTGACCGACTTAAGCGGGTTGTCCTTTGTAAGCGTACGGTCGAATATGGTGCGCATGTCGAAAGAGCTGCCGCCCGCGCTTGCGTCGTGTAAGCGGTAATGCAGCGGCACGTCAAAAAGCGACAATGCTCCCTTAGTAGTATCCACGTAATGCTTCAGCGCTTCGAAATCGCCGTTCCAGTACTCCCCAACTGCAAAGAGCTCTTCCTTTTCCTCCCGCCGCAGCGTGTCCAGCCAGTCCGAGTAAAATACGAACTTCATGTGTTTTACCGCGTCCAGCCTGAACCCGTCCACATCCGTGATGTGCACGAACCACTTGCCCCACCTCTTGAGCTCGTGCGTCACTTCGTCGTTATTTAAGTCTATGTCCGCACCCATGAGGTAGTCGAAGTTGCCGTGCTCCTTATCAACTTCGTTATCCCATGTTTTGCCGTCTATCTTGTAGACGCCCTTCTCGTCCCTGAGGGCGTCCCAGTCTATGCCCGTAAAGTAGTACCAATGCCATTCAAAATTTGAGTACACGCCGTTCCGACCGGGAAAGTAAAAATGCGTCCACGCCTTTATGGTCTTGCCCCCGCCTTCGGGCTGATTGCGGTTGCCGGGATTGACCTCCGCCACATTGACCGTCTCTTCCTCGTCCGCGCCCATTTTGTGGTCTAAAACTATGTCCGCGTACACCTGCACGCCGTGCTCGTGCATCGCCCTTATGCCCGCAACAAGCTCGTCCTTTGTGCCGTACTTCGTTGGCACCGTCCCCTTCTGGTCAAACTCGCCGAGGTCGTAGATGTCGTAAGCGCCGTAGCCCGTGTCGTTCAAACCCGCGCTGCCTTTGTACGCGGGCGGTATCCACACGGCGGTCACCCCGTCTTCCGCGAGCTGCGCGGCTTCGTCCGCCATCTGCCGCCAGAGCATCACGGGCGCGAGGTACCACTCAAAATACTGCATCATTATACCGTTCGTACTCATTAACCATTCCTCAGTTCATCGTAAATATCCCTGACGCTGCCCAGTATATAATCGGGCTCGACGTCGCTTTCCTCAATATCCTTTAAACTAATTTCGCCGGACAAAACCGCTATGCCCACTATTCCGCCGTTTACCGCCGTCTTTATGTCCGTGTACAGGCGGTCGCCCACCATGGCGACATACCTCGAATCCTCGCCCGTCTTGGCCAGGATGTAATCCACG
>JAVBSU010000059.1:0-6510 GCA_031556555.1 Christensenellaceae bacterium | reverse complement strand
ATTAGCCACTGTCACCCAAGTGTTGTTGCGCTCCCGGGCAGTGGCTTCTTTGTTTTTATCGTATAAATCCTTGTAGTCACGGCGTTTTTCTGGTATTATTGAAAGGTAAGAATACCCTTTGCGAAATATACCAATAACTTATGAGGTGAAATGATGAATAATTCCAAGCGCACATTCAAAGTTTTATCGATCCTGGTAGCCTTTTTATTCGTGCTCAGCCTTACGTTCACCGCGTTCGCGGCCGACGTACCGCCTGCGGTTGGCGAAGACCTTGAGGGCTACAAGATCATCCTTCATGTGAACGACGTGCACGGCCATGTGGACGACAACATGGGCTACTCATCGCTCAAGGCGCTGAAAGACCAGTACATGGACGCCGGAGCGTCCGTTATAGTCCTTGACGCCGGCGATACCTTCCACGGCCTGCCTATCGCCACGATGAACCAGGGTGGAGATATCGTAACCATAACCAATATCGTGGGCTTTGACGCAATGGCGCCCGGCAACCATGATTTCAACTACGGCACGGACCGTTTGATCGAGCTCGGCGGCGAGCTTGGCTATCCCGTCCTCGCGGCAAACGTCACAAAGGACGGCGAGCCTATTTTTGAAGACCACCTCATCATAGACAAAGGCGGCGTTAAGTACGGCATATTCGGCCTGGCCACACCCGAGACCGCGTTCAAGACCAGCCCAAAGAACGTTGAGGGCGTCACTTTCGAAGACCCGGTCGAAGCCGCCAAGACCGAAGTCGCGCACCTGGAGGAAGAGGGCGTGGATTACATAATCGCGCTGTCCCACCTTGGTGTGGACCGCGCGAGCGAAGTAACGTCTGACATGCTTTCGGCGGCGGTGCCCGAAATAGACATAATCGTCGACGGCCACAGCCACACCGCCATGGCGGACGGCGAAGTCGCGGACGGCTCCATAGAGCTCGTTCCCCACGACGGCCTCATAGCCTCCACCGGCGCTTATATCCAGAACATAGGCGTAATAAGCATAGCCCCTGACGGTGAGATCAGCGCGGGGCTTCTGGATGCCGGTGAGGAAAACCCCGACGCCTACCTTGAAAAAGACGCCTACGTTGACGAGACGATTGAAGGGATCAAAGCGGAACTGGCGCCCAGCCTCACAGAAGTGGTCGCAACCACAAACGTTCTCCTTGACGGCGAGCGCGAGAACGTGCGCGCCAAGGAAACAAACCTAGGGGACGTCGCCGCAGACGCGGTTCGGGTCGCGGGCGATGCGGACTTCGCCATCATAAACGGCGGCGGCATACGCGCTTCCATACAGGAAGGCGACATAACCCGTGAAGACGTCATAACTGTGTTCCCCTTCGGCAACTTCCTCGTTGTTAAGGAAATGCCCGGTTCGGCCATAATCGAACTTATGGAGCACGGCCTCAGTTTCTATCCCGAGGAAGCGGGCGCTTTCCCGCAGATTTCCGGAATGACGTTTACCTTCAATCCTGATAATCCGGCGGGCAGCCGTGTCATGGCGGCATCGCTGGAGGAAAACGGCCAGCCCATAACAAGTGATACCATGTACACCGTCGCAACCAACGACTTTATGGCAATAGGCGGGGACGACTACACCACCTTCCTCGATTACCCCGACTTGCGCTACGGAGACTCGTTCGACGTAATCCTCACCGATTACCTCGCCGCCAATTCCGAGCATTCCGCCGAGCCCGCAGGGCGCGTCGCGGTCTATGAAGAGGGCGCCTCAGTTCCGGATGAAGAGGACGCATTGATCGCGGAAGAAACTGTCGAACAGGCAGAGTTTGCCGCCGATGAGAACGAAGAGGATGCGGCAGTTGCCGACGCGACGGTAGACCAGGCTGAAGACGGAACCGAGAAGGACGACAAGCAGACCCTGACCGCCCCGGCTTACGTGGTAAAGAAGGGCGACAGCCTGTGGAACATAGCCAAAAAAGAACTGGGCGACCCTCAAAGGTGGGTGGACATATACAAGCTCAACAGAGAAGAGATACTCTTCCCCGACGTGATAGAGATCGGGCAGGTTCTTGTGCTGCCCGCGGCCTGATAAGGCGGGATTTCAATGCTAAGGGCGCGTCCGGGGTTTAAGGGGGCGCAGGCGCTCATCATCTGCGCGCTTCTGATAATGGCCGGCCTGTTCCTGACAACGCTTTGCGGCAGCCCTCAGGCGGCCGAGGCCTACCTCCCCATGCATATACCCGTATTGCTCGTTGGATTTTTACTGCCGCTGCCGTTCGCGCTTGGAACGGCGGCGGCTGTTCCAGTTTTAAACAGCCTTATATCCGGGACGCCCGCCCTGTGGCCAATGCTCCCCGTCATGCTCGCCGAGTTTATCGTCTACGTCCTCGAGGCCAACCTTACTTACAGGAAGTGCCGCCTGAACATTTACCTGGCGCTGTGCATAACGATATTATGCGGCCGCGCCGCCGCAGCCGTGGCAATATATGCCGTGAGCACGTACTTTGGGGCAGATATTGCGGCGGTTTCCTCACACTTCGCCTCAGCCATTATGAACGGCTGGCCGGGCATACTGATACAGCTTGCGCTGATACCGCCGCTTGTTATGGGACTTGGCGCTCTTTGCGCAAAAAAACCGCGGGCGCGGGCCAACGCGGTGAAACAAAGCTAAAGGAGAACAGCAATGAATGTTTTAATGATAAACGGGAGCCCCCGTAGCAACGGAACGACTTTTACAGCCCTCAGCGAAATAGGCAACCGTCTTGCGGCGCACGGCGTAAAGTCGCACATATTCCACATAGGCGCGCGCCCCATCGCGAGCTGCATCGACTGCGGCAAGTGCTTTACCACAAAGTACTGCATATTCGACGACGACGGAGTTAACGAGTGCAGGGATCTTTTGCTCGCGGCGGACGGCCTCATCGTGGGCACGCCAGTGTATTACGCCGGGCCCAACGGAGCTATATGTTCGTTCCTCGACAGGCTGTTCTACAAAAAATCAGTCGAATACGCCTACAAGCCCGCCGCGGCTATAGTCAACTGCAGGCGGGGCGGCGCGAGCTCGTCTTTCGACAGGATGAACAAGTATTTTACCATCTCGCGCATGCCCGTGGTGTCCTCCCAGTACTGGAACATGACGCACGGTTATACTCCGGACGACGTAAAAAAAGACCTCGAAGGCCTTCAAACAATGCGCACCCTCGCCGACAACATGGCCTGGCTGCTAAAGTGCATCGACTACGCCAAAGACGCCGTCCCCTACCCCGAACGCGAAGAAAAAGTAGCTACGAATTTTATAAGGTAATTGTCTCCGACGGCCAGAGGAACTTTTGCTAACGCTCAAAGTTCCTCTGGACTCTTCAAAACCCGCTATGATTTTAAGTTGGCGAACAAAGTGAGCCGGATCAAGGGGCGACCGCCCCTTGCGGGTTCTCAGGGCAGAGCCCTGAGCCGCCGGAGGCATTATTGTATTTATTCCTCTTCCGCTTTCAATACTTCTTCATACTCCTCGGGCGTGAGGAGTTCTTCCGTATCCGAAACCTGCTCCATCTCGACCAGCCACGCGGAGTAGCAATCTTCGTTAACTTTGCCCGGCTCGTCCTCAAGCTCGCTGTTCACGACCGATATCCTTCCCGATATTGGCGCAAACACGTCCGAAGTGGCTTTAACGGATTCCACAACGGCGAAACCTTTGCCCTTGGATATCACGTCGCCCACTTGCGGGAGTTCCACAAACACGAGTTCTCCCATGGCTTCCTGCGCGTGATCCGTTATTCCTATCTGCCCCCCTCCGTTTGAGAAAAGCTTCACCCATTCGTGTGATTTTGTGTACAGTAAATTTTTAGGCACGCTCATCGATTAACCTCCAACTTCCCTATGTTATATATTTAAATATATTATAGGCTCTGCCATCCCTCATGTCAAAATGTTCGCTTTAACTTCTAAGCTTAAACTTTGCCACAAGCTGCTTTAGCAAAGCGGCTTGCGCGGATATCTCCTGCGCGGCGGAAGCGGATTCTTCCGCTGAGGCTGAGTTGGTCTGCACAACTGTGGATATCTGGCCCATTCCGTTGTTAAGTTCTGTTATTGTGCGGGTTTGCTCGCTGGACGCGTCAACTATAGTCTTTATCAGCCCAAGATTTTCCATAGCGCTTGCGCCAACGTCTTCCAGGCTTGTTTTTGTATTCGCGACTATCTGGTTACCCTCGCTCACACGCTCAGTGCTGCCCTCTATGAGGCTGGCGGTCTCCTTGGCGGCTTCGGCGGACTTTGACGCCAAATTCCTAACCTCCTCGGCCACAACGGCAAAACCTTTGCCGTGCTGCCCCGCCCTTGCCGCCTCCACAGCGGCGTTTAAGGCCAGTATGTTGGTTTGGAAAGCGATATCATCGATAACCTTTATTACTTTTTTAATACTTTGCGAGCTTTCGTCTATGCTCTGCATTGCTTCCAACATATTATTCATATAGGCCATGGCGCTTCCCATGAGCTCGCCTGCATGATTTGTAACTTCCAGCGATTTCGTGGCGCTCGAAGCGTTATTCTCTACCTGGTTCAGCACTTCGGCTATAGACGCGGAAAATTCCTGGACCGACGCGGACTGCTGCGATGAGCCGGAAGCCAGCACCTGCGCGCCCTGAGCGATCTGCAATGAACCGTCTGCTACCTGGTCTGCCGCGGCACGCATTTCTTTAAATATGGAATTGAGGTTGCCGGTCATTTCCTTGAGCGACAGGCCAATAACGTCGTGCTCGGATTTAAGCTCCACATCGTCCGAAAGGTCGCATTGCGCCACTTTGTTCAAGAGTTCCGCCTTCTCAGAGAACATAGCGAACATTTCCGAAAACGCCCGCGTTGTCTTTCCGAATTCATCAGCACGTTTCGCCGACTCTTCCATAGCCGATTCCATTTCCGGAGGCGCCGTAAGGTCGCCGGTTTCGCCCACATGTCTAGCCATATCCGTAAGGGTCTTCATGGGGCGTGATATGCTTTTGGTAATCATAAGGCCCACTAAAATCACAACGACCACCCCGCCCGCAAAGATGAGCGCTTGCACCAGCGTGAGGGTTTGTGAGAGCGCCGCGTTTTGATCCCGCTTTATCTGCGCGTTTTCAACGTTGGCCGTCTTGCATGTATTGAAATCTTCCACCATCTCCCCGATTTTAACGTCTATACCGCCCATAGTAGCGTCCGCGCCCTCCACGTCGCCGTCCTGGAGCAGAGCAAAAACTTCTGGCGATGTGGGAACGAACACCTCGGCAAATATCTGGGCGCCATTGTCAAAAGCCTCCTGCGCCTGCGGCGGCACCGAGGATGAATACTGCTCTATCAGCGCTTGCGATTCCTGGTTTAGCCGCTCAACGTCCTCACGGTAAGCTTCCACGGAATCAGGGTCGTCACTGCTTAATATAGCCATGTCAAAGGAACTTGAAGCAATCAAAAGATTTTCTATAAGATTGGATATTGTTACTATGGGCTCTGTCTGCCCTTCGTAGAGCTCTTCGTCAAGCTTGTTGGTTTGCAAAAGCCCCAGGATGCCAGTAGCGCCTATGAGGGCGGAGATGATAAGCATCAGGCAGATAAAAAACTTAAATTTGGACTTAACCGAAATGTTGTTTAACCAGTGCATTGCAAAGACCTCCTTCGGCTCTAAAGCCGGTTGAATTTAGCATTAATCAGTGTTTTATTCGATAATAATTCAGGCTTGCATTCCGCAAATTAGTATCAATAACAAATGATGATAATTATAGCATAATTAAACCATTCAGGGAAGCATATGTAAAAAAATATATGCACTCTCAAAAGCTTGACAGCTGCACGGTAAAAGGATAAAATTATTATTTGTGCATAAAAGGAGGTAGTGATGCCCGAACAGAACCCATTAGCCGTAAAACCGATAGGCAAACTCATAGCGTCGTACGCCATCCCGAGCATAATCTCGATGGTGGTAAACTCGCTTTATAATATTGTAGACCAGATTTTTATAGGCCACAGCATAGGTTACCTGGGAAACGCGGCCACGACCATAGCTTTTCCGGCCATAACTATTGCCCTTGCCCTCGCACTGCTTTTTGGAAACGGCTGCGCGGCATTTATCAGCATCAAACTGGGGCAGAAAGATACGCGCCACGCAAATACCGCTCTGGGTAATTCCTTCCTGTTCACCCTTATAGCGGGCGTTGCATACATGGCGTTTTCCCTAATATTCCTTGATCCTTTCCTGCATCTTTTGGGAGCGACGGAAAACATAATGGAATACTCACAGACCTATGTATCCATTATAGTCATAGGGTTTCTTCCGGCCATACCTGGCACCGCGCTGGCAAACATAATCCGCGCGGACGGCAGCCCCAAGTATTCCATGGCGTGCATGCTGGTTGGCGCTATATTAAATACAATACTCGATCCCATCTTCATTTTCGTTTTCGACATGGGCATAGCCGGAGCTGCCATCGCCACCGTTCTCTCTCAGTTTGTCTCGTTCTTCGTAGCGCTTTACTACTTCACGGCGAAGAAGTCCAAACACGTCGTTTTAAAGCTTGAACACATGCGC
>JAVBSU010000123.1:0-11026 GCA_031556555.1 Christensenellaceae bacterium | reverse complement strand
TAACGAATTTTTCCATCATAAGCTTATCTTAAACAATACTCTCTCATTTTTATTAATATCATCCAGCCCCCATTGTATCATCCAATTCAGTTTTTTTCAAATTCATAACCGGGCAAGCGTCCGGCTGCGCTAGAACATCTTCTTCTTCCAAAGTATAACCACGGCCACGAGGCTGGCTACAACGGAAATCACCACCACCCATAAAAAACCGCCCGGGTCGTCCTGGAAAGGAACATCGACATTCATTCCCCAAAGGCTGGCCAGAAGCGTGGGTACGGACAGGACAATAGTAATCGATGCCAGGAACTTCATTACGATGTTAAGGTTGTTCGATATAACGCTGGCGAACGCATCCATTGTTCCCGAGAGTATGTCCCGGTATATGTTGCCCATCTCTATCGCCTGCTTGTTTTCTATTATTACGTCCTCCAGAAGCTCCATGTCGTCCGGGTATTTTTTTATCATGTTGAACTTCATCATCTTTTCCAGCATCGCCTCGTTGGCTTTTAGTGAAGTGGAAAAGAAGACCAGCGACTTTTCGATTTTGAGCATCTGTATAAGCTCGCTGTTCTTCATGGACTTGTGCAGGGCGTTTTCCACCTGCGTCTGCGCCTTGTCTATCTGCCTCAGGTACTGGAGGTACTTGCTCGCGTTCCTGTAGAGTATCTGCAGCAAAAAGCGGCTCCGCTTGCAGGTGTCGAAGCCTTTGACCGTCTTGTTCCAGAAATCCTCCAGGATAGATGTCTCCTCCAGGCAGATGGTAACTATGTTCTTTTGGGTCATTATTATCGCCAGCGGTACGGTGGTGTACAAAAATGATGTCTGTTCCGGGCGGACTATTGGTATATCGACTATAACGAGGGTATAGAAGTCTTCAACTTCTATACGCACGGTTTCCTCTTCGTCAAGGGCGGCTCTCATGGCTTCGTCTTCGATGTTTAGTTTATCCCTAACTATCTTGATTTCTTCCTCGCTGGGACGTAAAAGGTGCACCCACGCTCCGGGCTCTATGCGGTCGAGCTCCCTAAGAGTATTATGCTCCGCCGTGCTGAGTATCTTTATCATCGGTAATCACCCCCTTTTACGATATTAGATAATTATAATACTTATACTTCTTTTTAGCAAACAAATTATAACCCGTTTGTGCTATTTGTTAACAGATTATTAATATACTGTTACATTTTGGGCAGAAAAAATGCTTTTACCCCCCTTTCATTTGTGTTATAATACTACAATATGCAAGAAGCCGAGCGCGGTTTACGCTAGTTTCGCACGCTGCGGCCCAAACAAAGGAAATGCCTGATGGATAACAAGGATACGGGCTCGCGCGCCGGCCGTTCTGGAAAATATAATGATCACTACAACTTTGGCGGCCAGCCCATCCCCCCCGCAAACGGCGGATTTGTGAACGGGCGGGAACCGGGCGGCAACAAGTCCCCTTCCTTTAACGCCTCGCCCGGCCGCAACGAAAGGCCGTCTCCTTACAATAACAACGCTATTCCCGGACGGGAGATAAGGCCGCCCGCGCAACCATTTCCGCCCGGCAATCCATGGCCCCCGCCGGGCGCCGTGGGCAGGGAACCGGCAATGCCTGTGGGAATGCCCGAACAATACTTGCAAAACCAGCCGCAAGGCGGTTCAAATAGTTTTAACGCCAATGATAAGGCTTCGCCTGAAAACGAGCCGACCCATGTGCGCGCCAGGGACGCACAGACGTTTGAGCCCACGCGCGTGCGCACCGCCCACAGCATTCAAATGCCTGTAAATAAAAAGCGTGCGCGCGAAGACACGCATGTGCTTGAAGTTCCTTCCTTTATGAGGGAAGGGGCGCGTTACGCCGGGCATAAAAAAGCCAAGCTCCCTCCGGAAAAGAAAAAAGAGCCGGAACGCTACGATGCCGGCCCGCTCGAAATACCTTCTTTCATGAATAAGAACGCGCAGCAAGCCGGCAAAAGCAACCCGGCGCAACAGCAAAGCAATAACGCCGCGGCGCAGTACAAGCCCGTACGGCAGCAGAGTGGCCCGCCGCAACATCAGGTTGCGCAGCCGCCCCCCAAGCGCAATCCGGGACCGTGGCAAAACACCGATGCGGGTACGCAGCCAAAAAGCAGCCCGGATGAGCCGGAAAAAGCGCAGCCGCCCCCACGCAACCCAGTGTCAAAGCCAAAGACAAGCGCATCGCGGCGCAAAGGCAGTTCTGTGGCGCAAGACTGGAAAGGTGCGGAAAACCTTGCCCCAACGGCCCAGGCCGAAGACGCAAGCGGCGAGTCTCCGCCCCAAAGCGGCGCGGAAAAAGAAGGCTTTTTGCCCTTTGTGCGTTCATTCCTGAAAAAAGTTACTATGAGAGAGGAGAACATGCAAGGATCAGCAAGCCTAACCGCAGGCGATAAAGCCGGCAAGCAAAAAATCGGCCCTCAACGTTTCGACGCGGGGCCACTGGAAGCGCCGTTCCTTGAGTACGGCGCCGCGGCGAAAGACGAATCGCTCCGTCCGGGAAGCTTCGCGCTGAGGAGCAGGGTAGGCAGGATAAAAGACGATCCTGAAAACTCCAACTCCTGGCAGGAAAAGGTGGACAGCGAAAGGCGCGTGGCAGCGCGCGAATCGGCGATGCGGGAGAGAAACAGGGCGGCGGCTAAGGGCCGCGTGGCGGCAAACATCGGCAGGGAAACGCAGTACGCCGAATCGCAGCTTAACTACAGGCCCCGCATAACAAGAATAAAAAACAGGAGAAATACTTCGGCGCACAGAGTGAAAACAAAAAGACGAAACAGAGAAATAGTAGGGTGGGTTCTTTCCATAACCCTGGCCATAGCGGCCGCCCTGTTAATACGGGCCTTCGTATTCGAAATAATACTGGTGGACGGAGATTCCATGCTCCCCACGCTGCACAGTGACGAACGCGTGGCCATAGAGAAAGTCTCGCGCTACGGCGGCCTGCCTGACCGCGGGGATATTGTTATAGTGGAATACCCCAACCTCACGGGCACCTACGTCAAGCGCACGATCGGCCTGCCCGGTGAAACGGTGGAGGTAAAGGACAGCACTGTCTACATAAACGGGCAGCCTTTAAGCGAGCCGTATGTGAGCAGCGACAAATACCAGGATATGGCGCCGGTCGTGGTGCCGGAGGACCACATTTTCGTAATGGGGGACAACCGCGCGCACTCGCTCGACAGCCGCACTACGTACATTGGCCCGATATCAAAGGATGCCCTCATAGGCCACGGCCTGTTCGTGATCTGGCCGTTTGACAGCATGCGGTGGATCCAATCATCATAGATTTGTTTTGGAAGTTGTTAATTGTTAATAATATCAGGCTGGATCGAAGCTTCGCAAGACAATTTCGCTGACGCAGTAAGCCGCCGTAGGCGGCGGTTGCGGAGTTCTCGGACAGCCTCCCGTAAAGGAGCACCAATAATAATATGTTTGAAGACTTGATCACACGAAAATGCGAGTGCGGAAGAACGCATACGCTCACAACACGCGACTACATTTTAGAGCGCGGCGCAACTTCAAAACTGCCTGCGCTCTTAAAAAAGCTCGGCATTGGCGAGCGCCCGCTCCTGGTCTACGATTCCAACACAAAAAAGGCGGCGGAAGGAAAAATCCCCGACTCCCTTAAAGGCGCGGACACACTGGTCTTAAAGGGCGGGGATATACACGCGGATGAGGCGCCCATAGGCGAGATAAGCGCGGTCGCGCCCGGCCACAGCGTTATACTTGCCATTGGCTCGGGCGTTATAAACGACTGCGTAAGGTACGTAGCACACAAGGTTGGGATACCTTACGTATCCGTGCCCACCGCCGCCAGCGTGGACGGTTACGTTTCGAGCAGCGCCGTCGTGACCTTCAATGGCGTTAAAGGCACCCTGCCCGCAGTCGCTCCGGTCGCGATCGTCGCCGATATAGATATCATAGCGGCCGCTCCCAAAAGGCTCACCGCGTCCGGCGTGGGCGATATGATCAGCAAGTATATAAGCACGGTCGACTGGCGCGTGGGCAAGCTTTTAACCGGCGAAGACTACTGTTCGGTCACCAACGAACTTCAGTTGCGCGCGGTGAACATTATTCTGGACAACATTGACGGCATAGCGGCAGGCGACGCGGACGCCATTTCAGTGCTTATGGAGGGGCTGCTTCTCTCTGGCATAGTAATGCAGATGGTTGGGGTCACCCGGCCTGCTTCCAGCTTCGAGCACCACTTTTCGCACTACCTCGAAACCACGCCGCCCGCTAACAGCAATTTTGACACATCCGCGCTGCACGGTGAAAAAGTTGGCGTTGGAACGCTCATCGCAGCAAAGTACTATCCCATTTTCGCCCGGCTTATCGGCCGCATAACAACTGAAAACCTCCAGAACCGTTTTGACATAGATAAGGTACTGGAGCTTTACAGCGGGGCGAGCGAAGCAGTAATCGCGCAACTGGAAAAGGAAAGGGACCTCCCCACGGCATCGGAGCTCCTCGACAAAAACCTACTGCGTGAAAATTACGATAAAGTCCTCGAGGCCGCCAGCACCATTCCCTCCCGCGACGTACTGCTGGGCGCGCTTAAAAAAGTTGGCGGACGGGCGGCTTACGCCGACCTCGGCCTCACCCAGGATGAATTCAGGGAAGTAATGAGCAAGTGCTGCTACATAAGGAATAGATTTACACTTCTCCGGGTCGTGTGTGATTATGAACTTTTTGACTTTAGCACGATGGACGACTAGGCTTTTTCCCGCGCTCCGAGCGCCTGTGCGAAACGTGTGCACAATTGTGTATAACTTTATGCATCAAAAAATGCATAAATGCCTGGAACGCTTTGGTAGAGCGGGTTTGACGGCAATTGAGTTATCCACCTCCGCTTGTGGATAACTTGCCGTATCAGGCTAAGCAAAAGGCTTTTTCAAGCCTTTTTTTCTTGTGTATGGATGACCGTGCGATTCGCACTTACCTTATACTAATTCCAACCTAAAAAGTCGTATCTTTGCGGTCTTTTTTCCGCGCTGCTGCGTTACCTCCCCTTGACGTAGCTACGGCTACGCCTACGGGGCGGCGCCTTGCATCACGAAAAAAATCCTCACAAATCTTACAGACCTTTCAAATTGGAATTAGTATTAGCCAACAAGCTGGATCGAAACTTCGCAAGACAAGGAAGTAGAAATTTCAGAAGAGTGACGCGTATTTCAACATACGCGAGCGTTTCCGCAATTTCGCTGACGCAATAAGCAAGCTGCCATGGGCAGCGGTTGCGGAGTTCTCGGACAGCCTGTCAGCAGAATATTTGTGCCCCGTTTAACATGGCCTTATCCTTGACCTGCTGTATGTCGATTTGGTCGGGCCGCGCGCACACGTCGCCCTTTATGTAAAAGCGCGCTTTCTCGTACGCGGGCAGTATCGCCTGGTTCTGGTTATTTTTATTCACAATGTATTCTTCCAGCTTGGACGCGACCCTGACAACGTATTTTTCGTTCCCGTCGGCTTTGACTGTGCGGATGATCTCGCGCCGGACGCGCATGGCCATGGTCTCGTTGTTGTACACCTTGCCCGAGCCGCCGCACACCGGGCAGGTCGTTTCGGTAAGGGTAGAAAGCCGCCTGCGCATCTTTTTGCGCGTCATCTCCACAAGGCCGAGCTGCGTCATTCCAAGTACATTCGTCTTTGTGCGGTCCGCCTTCACCGCCTCGGCAAGCTTATCCACGACGAGCTGCTTGTTCGCCTCGCCTTCCATGTCTATAAAGTCTATTACTACTATTCCGCTCACGTCCCTTAAACGGAGCTGGCGGGCGATTTCCTCCGCCGCCTCCACGTTCGCGTTGACTATGGTGTCCTGTAAATTGTCCTCGCCCGTGTACTTGCCCGTGTTCACGTCTATAACGGTCAGCGCTTCCGTTTCGTCTATTACGAGGTAGCAGCCGTTTTTAAGCCATACCTTCCTTTGGAGGGCTTTTGATATCTTTTCTTCTATGTTGTAGTAATCGAAAATGTTGCCGCCGTCCTCCCTGAAGCGCTTGACCCTTTGCGCCATGGAAGGCGAAATTATGTTTACTAACGCCAGCACCTTCTCGAAGTAATCCTTGTCGTTTATAACAAACTCGTCCACGTCGTCTGTGAACATATCGCGCGCCGTCCTGAACAGCAGGTTCTCCTCTGCGTGTATTAGCCTAGGAGCGGTCAAAAAATCCGACTTTTCGCACACTTTTCCCCAGAGGCGTGCATAGAAAGTGAGTTCATCGACTATTTCATCTTCCGAGGCTTTTTTTGCGGCCGTCCTTAAAATCACGCCCATGCCTTCGGGCTTTATGGCTGAAACCATATCCTTTAAGCGCTCGCGCTCCTCTTCGTCGCCTATCCTTCTGGATATGCCCACATGGTCAACCGTGGGCATAAGCACAAGCAACCTGCCGGGAAGGGTTATGTGAGTCGTCACCCTGGCCCCTTTCGCGCCGCCCGGCTGTTTTAATACCTGGACCATTATTTCCTGCCCCGGTTTCAGTATGTCTTTTATGTTGGGAATCTCCAGCGACTTCTTTATTTGTTCGCCTTCGCTTTCCGCGTCAAATTCAAAGTCCTGCTCGTCACACAGTATGTCGCCCGCGTACAAAAAGGCATTTTTCTCCAGCCCGATATCCACAAACGCCGCCTGCATACCCGGCAGTATGTTGGCTACCCGGCCTTTGTATATATTGCCGACAAGCCTTTCCTGGCCCCTGAGTTCAACCTGGATTTCGGCAAGGCTGCCATTTTCGGTAAGCGCTACTCTCGCCTCGTGCGGGTTAACGTCGGCTATTATTTTTTTGACCATCCTGGAACGTCACTCCTGTATTTTAAAAAATTGAATATTTATTTTAGCCCGGAGAAGGGCGCTATCTCGCCGTCGATCATAGCGTAGCACTCCTTCCGGCAAATTTCAAATTCAGCCTGAACGCCCGCTTCGTTAAACAGCGCCCGCACGAAAACTCCCGGGTTTAAAGAGGCTGCCCCTGAGTTCATTAGCGTCACCGCGACGCCATCCAAAATGCAGCCGCAATTAAGTATAAGCGGCGCTATGTCTATATTCTTGCCCTTTGAGTTTTCCGCAATATACTCATTCGCCACGCAAATTACCGAAAGGGCATGTTTTATTCTATCATAGTCCCGGGTGTTTTTAAACCTAAAATAAATTTCGTACGCAGCGCTGTGACAGAGCGACATGAGTTTTTTCTTGTTATCAGGAGCGAAAAACGCGCTCACTACGCGTATGTCCGGCGGTAGAGCGGCGTTGAGCGCGTCCTTCGCGCCATGAGGGTCCACGCCGTCCAATACGCCCACTTCGAGATAATCTCCTTCTGTCGCGTAACCCACGGAAAGCGGCGAGGCGAACGACATGATTATGTGCGGATTAAAGCCCTCCGAGTAGCGCACGGGAATTTCCGCCCGCCGCAATGCCCGGCCGAACGCCCTCTGCATGTCGAGGTGGGATATGTACTTCGCCGCGCCGCCGCGCGAGTATTTTATGATAAGGTTCATATCTTGACGCCCCCGCATTTAAGCCCGCAGCCCGCGCATGAAATCCTGCAATCGGGAGTGGTTGTTTCCCCGTAGGCTTTGCCGCGTTCGCGCAAGAGGTAGTCACTGCTCATGAGGCAGTCTATGTGGGCGTAGGGCAACATTTCTCCGGGATGCCTCTCCCTGTTCGCGTAAAAGGCCGGGTCTATTCCGCACTCCTCGAAAGCTTCCATGCAGCGGCTGAAGGAAAAGTGCTCCTGCCAGGCGTCAAAGCGCGCGCCCTTTTTGTAAGTGCTGTACAGCACGTGGGAAAGCCGCCGGTCTCCCCGGGCGAGCACCGCCTCAAGAAAGCTTGTCTTGGCGTCGTGGTAGTTGAACTTGACGCCTTTGATCTTAAGCCTGTCCTTTAAGTAGTGTTGCTTTCGCGTCAGCGAATCCATGCTGTCCTGCGCTTCCCACTGGAAGGGCGTGCCCGCTTTGGGCACAAAGCAGGACGCGCTCACGCTTATATTGGGCTTACGCGCCGCTCCCGCGGCAAACATAGCGCTTTTTATCTCCTTTACGAGCTTCACAATGCCGTCCAGATCCTCGTAGGTTTCAGTGGGCAGCCCTATCATGAAGTAGAGTTTCACGGAGCTTACCCCGCTGTCCGCGGCCAGGCGCGCGGCGCTGAGTATTTCCTCTTCGCTTATATTCTTGTTTATTACGTCCCTAAGCCGCTGCGTTCCCGCTTCGGGCGCGAAGGTGATGCCGGATTTTCGGACTTCCTGCAACTTTTTCGCGAACGCGAAGCTGCCCGCCCTAAGTGACGGTAGCGAAACGGATACCCTCTTTTGGGCGAATTCGTCCGTTAAAGCGTCTATCAGCGCCTCTATTTCGGAGTAGTCTCCCGACGATAATGAGCAGAGCGATATTTCGTCGTAGCCTGTGGAAGCTATTATCTCCCGCGCGTCTTCCATCACGAGTTCCCGCCGCCTCTCTCTTATGGGGCGCGTTATGTAGCCGGCCTGGCAAAAACGGCAGCCATTGGAGCAGCCGCGCATTATTTCCAGCACGCAGCGGTCGTGCACCGTCCCTATGTACGGCAGCACCGGCTTTTGTACTGTTTGAACCGAATTGAAATCGGCCACGTACCGCCGCCTTACGCACGCTGGCGCGCCCTCCTTTGGGCTTACCGCCGCCACTTCGCCGTTATCCTTGTAGGATGCATCGTAGAGGGATGGAACGTACACGCCGCTTATGCGCGACGCGTCAATTAGAAATGCATGCCGGTCGAACGCCCCGCTCTTCTTGTGCGCCCGCATGAGCGCGCACAGCTCGGGCGTTACTTCCTCGCCTTCGCCTATAACGAACAAATCAAAAAAATCCGCAAGCGGCTCGGGGTTTACGGCGCACGCGCCCCCGCCCACTACTATGGGCATACCGCCGCCCCTGTTCTTAGCCCAAACCGGCAGGCCTCCTAATTCAAGCATGTTGAGCACGTTTGAGTAGCACATCTCGTAGGAGAGGTTGAAGCCCACTATGTCGAACGAGGACATGGGCTTTTTCGTCTCCAGCGACGCCAGCGGCTCGCCCCCGGCCCGCATGGCGTCCATCATGTCAGTCCAGGGGCAGAAGCAGCGCTCCGCGTAGACGTAACTGAGCCCGTTCAGGACTTCGTAGAGTATGTTTATCCCCAAGTGGCTCATGCCCACTTCGTACACGTCGGCAAAGCAGAGCAGAAAGGAGAGCTCCGCGTTTTCCTTGAAAACGCTGTTAAGCTCCCCCCCCGTATACCTCGCCGGTTTTTCAATATTATCCAGTTTCAATAAACGCTCTCCGCCGACATGGTCACAGCGGACGGCACGCTGAAGTTTCTTACGTTATCGTACCTGCTGAACACCATTTCAACCACCGCGCTGTTTACGTTGACCGGGGGCATAAAGCCTTCCGTGGAGAAACCGCTCTCGCCAGCGCCTTCAATGTATTCCCCGAACACTTCTATGGGCGATTCCAACATAGCTGTTTTAATCGTGTTGGCGAAGAGGCCTTCCAAAAAGCCCGCCATGTCTATCTTCATCCCTGCGAAAAGGTAATCGTCCGCGTAAATGTAATGCATTACGCTTATCTCGCCATCGTCGGGGATTATGGAATCGAGCATATCCAGCGCTTCAGCGTACGAAGAATCGTAGCTTCCATACATATCGCCGCCGGGCAAGCCGCCACCCAAAAATCCGCCCATTAGCAACATGGCGCTATTCAAAACTTCCTTTATTTCCGCGCCGGTGATACGCGCTTCTATGGCGTAAGCATTGCGGCCGTCCACCTGCTCGATTCCGGCCAGCGTAAGATGATCCACATACATGCTGTTTACACCCATATTCGTATCCCGCGCAGCGAGGGAATTTATATCAATACCCGGCATGATTTCGTCAAAAGACATTTGCACCCAGTCCGGCCCCACGCCCACGTACATAACGCCGTCTTCGATATACATTTCCATAGTGATCTCTTCGCCGTACATGCTGGCTTCAGCGCCCATCCTCATTTTCAGCGGATCGAGGATCATGTCCATTCCGGCGTCCATCGTCAGTCCGTAGTTCTCTCCCATGGCGTCAAAGCTCACGTCGACCAACATGTCGCACTCATAACTTGTAACGCCTGCCATCGCCCGGTTGCACTGCGCGAGTATCTCGCCTATAACAGCGGTCTCAGCTTCGTTCACGGTGTAAGCGCCGCCATCAATTACGTACGCTCCGAACTCATCGGGCTCGCCATATTCGCCGATCACGCCCATCAAGTCCGTTCCGCCTATCTCACCGCCGAACTCGCCTAGTATGTCCTCCCAGTCCGTATAATCGTCTCCGCTTACGTAATCGCCGTACTCGTTCCCGACAACCACACTTGCCGGCCCATCCGCCTTGCCGGTCACGTCTCCGCCAAACTGAAATTCGCCGTCCTCCGGGGCAAAACCCGCTGTCGAGATAACCAGGCAAATAATCACCGCCAGCACAATACCCAGTCTTCTTTTACTTAACATAATTTACCTCCCTGCTTGCGCACTCGTTCATTAACTCCCACTCTTATATAATTAGTATATACACAAAAAGGAGCGGAAAGCAATACTTTCCGCTCACGCACTTCCATTATTTGTATTTTAAAGATGATTACAGATGCGTCGTCCCATTTTACGCCGCGGCAGCGTCAAGCGCTTCCTGCGGCACTTCAAAGTCCTCGGCTTCGTTGTAGTTTGTATACATCATGCTCATTTCGGCAACGCTCACAGTAATGGCGGAGTCGTCGCCTGCCGCTCCCGCCTCAGCTTCGGCCAGAGGCGCCGCCGCCACTCCATAGATATTGTTCATCATTTCAGTCATATCCATGTCGTAGCCCGCGAATAGGTAAGTATCCGCGTAAATGTAAATCGTCATCGGCAGGTCGCCCATATTGGCCAGTATCGTGTCAAGGTCGATGCCGCCCTCCGTGGCGCTCCCAAGGCTGCCGCCCATGCCTGAGCTATCCAGTACGCTCTTCAGGGAGTCGCCGCTTACAACAGTGTCTATCACGAACACCTCCT
>JAVBSU010000117.1:0-4965 GCA_031556555.1 Christensenellaceae bacterium | reverse complement strand
TCTCCATCCAGTTGTCGTCCACCTCGACCTGCTCGCCGTCCACTATTTTCTGCTTGAAAAGGCCGTATTCGTAGCGTATGCTGCAACCGGTTACAGGCAGGTTAAGCGTGGAAATCGCATCCAAAAAGCAGGCCGCCAGCCGGCCGAGGCCGCCGTTGCCTAGCCCCGCGTCCCTCTCCTGTTCCTCTATGTCCTCAAGGTTCAGCCCGAGTTCGGCCACCACTTCCTTATAATCGTTCAAAAGGTGCAGGTTTATCATGTTATTGACCAGCGCCCGCCCCATCAAAAACTCCGCGGAAAGGTAGAAGAGCTGCTTTAGCTTCTGCTTTTCCATGTTTATTTTCGAATCGGCCCACTTCGCCGTTATTATCTCGCGTATGGACAGCGCGCAGGCTTTGTATATCTGGTCTTTACTGGCATTTTCAAGCGTCCTTCCGAATGTGTGCTTCAAAATACCCAGGATTCTTTCCTTTAACTCCTCTTTGGAGTAATTAAGCGCCATATGACACTCCCCCCTATTATTTACCGGTAAACTATTAATAGTGAACAACAGGCGTCAGGAGGCGTTTCCGCCCCGAAAGCCCACTGTCCACTATAATATAAACTGTTTGTTCACCATTCACTATATTCTTTTTATCTCTCGTCAAGCGGCAGGTAATCCCTGTGCTTGGCTACGCTCTTGTAGGCCGGGCGGATTATCTTGCCCGACGCTATCAATTCTTCTATCCTGTGCGCGCTCCAGCCCACTATCCTGGCCACTGCGAATATGGGCGTGTACAGTTCTTCGGGCAGGCCGAGCATGCTGTAAACGAATCCGCTGTAAAAGTCCACGTTTGCCGAAACGCCCTTGTATATCTTGCGCTCCTTGGCTATGACTTCGGGCGCCATACGCTCCACCAGCGAGTAGAGCTTGAACTCTTTGTCGAGTCCCTTTTCCTTTGAGAGCTTTTCCACAAAGCTCTTGAATATGTTCGCCCTGGGGTCTGAGATGGAATAGACCGCGTGGCCCATGCCGTATATGAGCCCCGCCCTGTCGAAAGCTTCCTTCTTTAAAAGCTTGGCGAGGTAATTGCCCACTTCTTCCTCATCTTCCCAATCCTTTATGTTTTCCTTCATGTCCTCGAACATCTTTGTGACCTTGATGTTCGCGCCGCCGTGCTTTGGCCCTTTCAGAGAACCCAGCGACGCCGCGACCGCGGAATAAGTGTCCGTACCGGAAGAAGACACAACGTGCGTGGTGAAGGTGGAGTTGTTGCCGCCGCCGTGTTCCATGTGCAACACCAGCGCGACGTCCAGTATATTCGCTTCGAGCTCCGTGTACTTCGAGTCGGGCCGCAGGGTGTAGAGTATGTTTTCCGCCGCCGAAAGCTCGGGCTGCGGCGAGTGGATAACGAGGCTCTGGCCGCCCTCGTAGTGGCGGTACGCCTGGTAGCCGTACACCGAAAGCATGGGGAAGAGCGATATGAGCTGCAGGCTCTGCCTTAAAACGTTCGGTATGCTTATGTCGTTGGGATTGGGGTCGTACGAATACAGCGTCAGCACGCTCCGCGCCAGCGAGTTCATCATGTCCGAGCTGGGGGCTTTCAGTATTATATCCCTTACAAAGCTTGAGGGCAGCACGCGGTATTCGGTCAAAAGGTCCTTGAAGTTTTTAAGCTCCTCTTTGTCCGGCATTTCGCCGAAAAGCAAGAGGTAAGTCGCCTCTTCATAGCCAAACCTGTTTTCCGCTATGAAGCCCGCCACCAGCTCTTCAATGTCCATTCCCCGGTAAAAAAGCTTGCCCTCGCAGGGGATCATCTCCGCGTCCTGGATTATGTAGGACCTTACTTCCGCTATTTCCGTCAAACCCGCCAAAACGCCCCGGCCGCTTATATCCCTAAGCCCGCGTTTAACTTCATACTTGGTATAAAGCTCGGGGTCGATGCGGTCGTTCAGCTCGCAGAGGGCGCTCAGCCGCTCTATTTCGGGTGTTATCTCCGCACGTTTTTCGTATGACATAATTTCACATCTTTCTTTAATATATATTTTTTGCAATTGTACTTTATTTGAAGTATTTTGTCAATTTGCGGGGAAGCCCCCGGTGGCGTGTCGCGCAGCATATATTCAAAAACCAGAGCATATCCCCCGCGTTATTTTTCCAGCAACATTTTATACAATCGTTAATTTGACTGAGCGGCAGTGTTTATATTATAATACCAACCATACAGAAGGAGGTTCCCTTGATGAAAAATGATACGGTAGTAACAGTGGGCCGCCAGTTTGGCAGCGGCGGCAGGGAAATAGGCAAAGCTCTGGCCGAAAAACTCGACATACCATTCTACGACAGGGACCTTATAGCCATGGCCGCCGAAAAGAGCGGCTACAACCACGACATACTTGAGAGCGCGGACGAAAAAACGGGCAACGCTTTTCTCCAGTCGTTCGCGATGACTTCATTCTCCCCCGGCGGCAGGATATCCCTGCCCACCGAGATATCCATAAACGACAAACTGTTTTTCGCCCAGGCCGAAATAATAAAAAGCCTGGCGGACAAAGGCTCCTGCGTCATAGTTGGCCGGTGCGCCGACTACGTTTTGCGGGACAGGGAAAACTGCGCCAACATCTTTATCCACGCAAGCCTTGAAAAACGCGTAAGAAGAGTTGCCCGCCTGTACTGCATTTCAGACACCGAGGCAAAAAACATCATACAGAAAACAGATAAGAAACGCGCCAGCTACTATAATTACTACTCAAACAAAGAGTGGAGCAACGTGGCCAGCTACGACCTGTCCATCAACAGCGCCTGTCTGGGCGTTGAAGGCTCCACCGGCGCCCTGTTGGAGTTCGTGCGGCAAAAAGATGAAATCGCGGTGCGCCCGGAGATTTAACCGCCCGTACCCATACCCCTGAGTTCTTTAGCTGTTATGCTGAGCCCTGTTTTGGCGCAGCCGTTTTCAGTGAATCTGCCTTCTTCCCCCTTGGGCTCCGTGCTATCGTAGAAGAGGAAGGGTACGGGCTCTCCCCCGTGCGCGCCCGTATCCGAAAACGTGAAATGGTCGGACGCCACGCTGATTGTGTAATCCCCACAAAGCGCGCTCAAAAATTCCGGCAGGAACACGCGGTCAAAGCTCTCTATGGCTTTGGCTTTTTCTATGGGCATCAGCTCGTGGCTGAGGTCGTCCGTTTCCTGGAAGTGGAGGTATATGTCCTCGTACTCACCGGCCGCGCGCAGTGCTTTTTGCAGCTTCTCAGCAAGAAAATCGCCGTAACTCCTGCCCTCCCTTTCCGTTCCTATGTTGACGATGCCGGATATCTTTGTTATGCCGTCCATAAGTAGGGTTTCGGAAAGCGCCACCCTGCCCGTTACGTCGCCCGATATGTCCGGCGTTATGGAAGCGCCCCAGAACCACAGGCCGTCGACGCCCGTGTTCTTTCCCTTAAGAAAATCATAAGCCTCCCTCATGATATCGAAAAACTCCGCCTCCTTGCCTTCTATTTTTATGAAAGGCTTTATAGGCTGGCCTATAATGTCGTGCGCCGCCATAAAATCTATCGGATAGAGCGCTTTTCCGCCTCTTACCACGAGTATGTTCCTGAACGAACCGCAGTAATTCAGCTCAAATCCGGGCGGGAACAGCTTTCTTAGTTCCTCCGCAATGGGCTGCGCTTTTTCCGTTGGTATGTCGTACGCGCTGTAGCTCTTTATGGCGCTCTCTTCGAAGTTATCTCCCGAAAAAGCCACCATGTTTGCGCGTACGTACATGGCGTCATTGTCTATATCCATATCGAGGCCGGCCGCCTCTATAACCGCCCTCCCCCGGTATGTGCTGGGGTCAAAGCCCAGGAGGCTGAGGTTGGCGACGGCGCTGCCTATTTCCATCCCGCCGGGTATCGTCCTGACAAGGCCTTTTTTCGATTTCGCGGCCAGTGCGTCAAGGTTGGGCGTATTGGCGTATTCAAGCGGCGTTTTGCCATTAAGCTTTTCATTGGGCCGGTCGGCCACTCCGTCCAGCACTATTGTTATTTTTTTCATGCACGTCTCCATATATTGTCGTATGTATTGTTTAATCACAGCGATATTGTGCTATAATTATATTATAACACCAGTATAAAGCAAAAGGAGCATTTTAACAACTTGTTGAAATATTAAGCATATGGATTCAGGAAAACTGGCAAAAAACATAGTGAAGGCGGCAATGGATTGCGGCTACTTTTCTTGCGGCATGATACGGTCGGTGGAGATGCAGGACTACGAGGAATACCTCCGCGAATACTTCCACGATTATCCCGATATGGAGGACGAGCGCAGTTTCAAGCTCGCGCGCATAGGCGAATACTATCCCTGGGTAAAGTCGATAATAATATGCGCCCGGCGCTACGGGCAGTATTACGTGCCGCCCCACTTAGACGGCCTCATAAGCAAGGGGGCGCTGGTGGACGACAGCCACGACGCCATGAGCGCCGAATACGACATGTCGCGGCAGTTTTCAGATTATCTTCACAAAACTTTCGAACATTCGGTTTTTGTGCTGGATATAGACTGCGGCGACGACGCGCTCGTCTGGGCCGCTAAGAAGGCGGGCGTGGGCTCACTTTTAAAGAACAGCTTTCTTTATACCCGCTACGGCTCGTACATAAAGCTGGACGCCTGGCTGGTCGACCGGCAGGTGGAGTGCATCGTGGACGGGGACAACTACCGCTGCCCCAAAGGCTGCAGCCGCTGCGCCGATTCCTGCCTCACTAAAGCGCTGTACGAGCCCGGCCACATAGACGGCTCCCGCTGTATATCCTGCCTAACGACCAACCCTGACGTTAACGTTATAACAAACCCGCTCTCCGGCCGGATGGGAGGATGGGTGTACGGCTGTGACATCTGCCAGGACGTCTGCCCCTTCAACAAGGGCAAGTGGGATGACGATGAGCAATACCCGGGGCTCGATGAAATAGCGAACAACATATCCCTTGAAAAAATCATTTACATGGATT
>JAVBSU010000011.1:0-6627 GCA_031556555.1 Christensenellaceae bacterium | reverse complement strand
CCACAGCAGATCATCACAAGCGCGTTCAGGAAGTATGATAAATAGAATCAGGAAAATTTTGAATCAGGAAGGACAGTGAAAATTCGTGCAGCGAATAGGAGTATTTGTCTGCTGGTGCGGCAGCAACATCGCGGCGACAGTAGACGTGGCCAGGGTCGCGCAAACGCTAAAAAAAGAGCCGGGCGTGGCCTATACGGCGGATTATCAATACATGTGCAGCGAGGTGGGCCAGTCGCGCATAGTTCAGGCGGTCAAGGAGCACCGGCTGACAGGCATAGTAGTCTGTTCGTGCTCGCCGCGCATGCATGAGGCGACGTTCCGTAAAGCCGCCGCCTCGGCAGGCATCAACCCGTACATGGTGGAGATCGCCAACATCCGCGAGCAGTGTTCGTGGATACATAAAGACATAGAAGAGGGCACGGAAAAGGCCATTATACTGGCCCGGGCCGCGGTGGCCAAGCTGCTTTTCAACCAGCCGCTTCAGCCGGGCGAAAGCCCCGTGATAAAGCGCGCGCTGGTAATAGGCGGGGGCATTGCGGGAATACAGACCGCCCTCGATATCGCGGACGCGGGCTACGAGGTGGATATTGTTGAAAAGTCGCCCACGATCGGCGGCAAAATGGCGCAGCTCGACAAGACGTTCCCAACGCTGGACTGCGCTGCCTGCATACTTACGCCCAAGATGGTTGAAGTGGCGCAGCACCCGAACATAACGCTCTACACTTACAGCGAGATAGAAGAAGTGTCGGGCTTTGTGGGGAATTTCACGGTAGACTTCCGCAAGAAGGCGCGCGGCGTGGACGCCGGCCTTTGCAGCGGCTGCGGCAGGTGCATGGAAAAATGCCCGTCCAGGAAGGCGAAGAGCGAGTTTAACATGGGCCTTTCGAACAGGACGGCTATCCACATTCCGTTTGCCCAGGCCATACCCAATGTGCCTGTAATAGACAAAGAGCAGTGCATACACTACAAGACCGGCAAGTGCGGGCTTTGCCAAAAAGTGTGCCCGGCCAAGTGCGTGGATTTTGACCAGAAGGACGAAATTATAACAAAGCAATACGGCGCAATCGTCGCCGCGACGGGCTTTAACCCCATACCGCTTAAAGATTTCGGCGAATACGGCTATTCTCACAGTCCGGACGTGATTACCTCGCTGGAGTTCGAGCGCATAACGAACGCCGCCGGCCCAACGAGCGGCAAACTGGTGCGCCCGTCGAACGGCGAGAAGCCAAAAACAATCGTGTTTGTGCAGTGTGTGGGTTCGCGCGGCACGTCGGGCTGCGGCAAGGCGTACTGTTCGAAGATATGCTGCATGTACACAGCCAAGCACGCTATGCTTGTAAAAGAGAAGTATCCTGACATAGATGTGCACGTTTTCTACATAGACGTACGCACGCCCGGAAAGAGCTTCGACGAGTTCTACCGGCGCGCGGTGGAACAGTACGGCGTGGATTACATAAAGGGGCAGGTTGGCAAAGTCGCGGAGGTGGACGGTGTGCTGCGCGTACAGGGCAGCGATATGATAAACAACGAGCAGGTCGTGATAGACGCGGACATGGTCGTTTTGGCGACGGCCATTGAACCGGACTCATCGGCCAGGAAAATAGCGTCCATGCTGTCGGCCAGTATAGACACCAATGGCTTTTTCACGGAAGCCCATCCCAAGATGCGCCCAGTTGAAAGCCCGACCGCGGGCATATTCCTTTCCGGCGTATGCCAAGGGACGAAGGACATCCCTGAAACTGTTGCGCAGGCCAGCGCGGCCGCGGCAAAGGTCATGGGGCTTCTCTCAAAGGACAAGCTGCTTTCAAACCCGTGCGTGGCCGGTTCGGACGAACTGCTGTGCAACGGCTGCAAAGCGTGCGAGAACGTGTGCGCGTACGGCGCCATAGAATATGTTGCCAAGGAAATAAACGACCACGGCGAGCGTAAGATAAGGCGGGTCGCCGTAGTGAACGAGGCGGTATGCCAGGGCTGCGGCGCGTGCACCGTGACTTGTCCGTCGGGAGCGATGGACCTTAACGGCTTTACAAACAGGCAGATCACAGCGGAGGTTGACGCGATATGCGGCAGTTGAACGATCCGGCAGAAAAAAAAGAGTGGACTCCGCTCATCGTGTCATTTTGCTGCAATTGGTGCAGCTATGCGGGCGCGGACCTCGCTGGAACCAGCAGGCTCAATTACCCGGCCAACGTCAAGATAATCCGTGTGCCCTGCTCCTGCCGGGTCAATCCGCTTTTCATACTGCGGGCGTTCCGGCAGGGAGCGGACGGCGTGATCATAAACGGCTGCCACCCGGGCGACTGCCACTATTCGACGGGCAACTTCTACACGCGCCGCCGGATGAAGCTGCTTTTTTCCATGCTGGAATATCTTGGGATGGACAGGCAGCGCACGCGAGTCGAGTGGGTTTCGGCCGCGGAAGGCGCGAAGTTTGCCGAAACCATGAACGATTTCGTGAAAACCATTTACGAACTGGGTGAAAACGTTAAGTTGAGGGATTTAAGATGCAGTCGATAGAGAGGGCGATCAAGGCGCGGGTCGCGGAGCTTATTGAAGACGGATTTGCGCGCAAGGTGCTGGGCTGGGAACGCGGCGAGTTTTTATACGACAACACGCCCACGGTGCTTCCCATAGAAGAGGTTGCGGACAGGCTGGTTTACAACAGTTTTTGCGGCAGCAACATAAGCAAGTACCTTATAAAGGAATCTAACAAGGACGAGAAAATAGTGGCGCTGTTAAAGCCGTGCGACACGTACAGCTTCAATGAGCTCGTTCGGGAAAACAGGATAAACAAGGATAATGTTTACATACTCGGCGTGTCCTGCTATGGCATGGTGGATATTGAAAAGATAAGGCAGAAGGGCATATCGGGCATACAATCCATCGAGGAGGATGGCGATAAACTCATTGTTAGGACGCTGTACGGCGATGAGGAACTGGATAAAAAGGAACTGCTCATAGCCAAGTGCCGCGCTTGCAAAAGCGTTGAACACAAGGCGTTCGACGAACTCATAGAGGGCAGCCGCCCGATGGTGGAGCCCGTTTATGACCGTTTTGCGGCTGTGGAAAAGCTGGAGAACATGAAGCCGGAAGAACGCTTCGCGTTCTGGAGGCACGAACTTTCACAGTGCATACGGTGCAACGCGTGCCGCAACGTCTGCCCGGCCTGTACATGTACGAAGTGCGTCTTTGACAACGAAGCGTCCGGTGTGGCGGGCAAAGCCAACACCGACTCGTTTGAAGAAAACATGTTTCACATTATCCGTTCCTACCACGTGGCGGGCCGCTGTACGGATTGCGGCGAATGCAGCAGGGTATGCCCGCGCGGATTGCCGCTTCAATTGCTGCACCGCAAATTTGTCAAGGATATCAACGAGTTTTACGGGGAGTACCAGGCGGGGGAAACAGTAAGCGAAAAGTCGCCGCTCATAGACTACACGCTGGACGACATCGAGCCGGATGACGTAAAGGGGGAAGGGCATGCTTAAGATATCCATGAACCGAATTGACGAACTCTTCGCGCTCATCGAAAAGCAGGAGCGGCTCTACATTCCCGGAGGCGCCGGAAAACAGGTGCATTACGACGTATGGTCGGAGGACAGGAGGGTCATGCTTGACCCGGCCGAGCGCGTGGATTACGACAGGTGGAGTGAAGAACAGCTTATAAGGCTGGACGTTTTAAACACGGCCACTTCAGTTAAAGATTTGTTTTTCCCGCAGACGGAGGACATCGCCTCTTTCCGGAGGGAAGGCAAGGAAATAAGCATTGACCCCGAGGCCCCGCCGGATGAAAAGTTCGCCGTCTTCGGAGTCCGCCCCTGCGACGCCAGGAGCCTTGAGATACTTGACGAAGTCTTCCTCACCGGCCCTGTGGACACATACTACGAGGCGCGCAGGGAAAACGGCACGGTAATCGTGCTCGGATGCAATAAGCCGGATGAGAAATGCTTTTGTTCGGCCTTCGGCATAGACGCTACCGCGCCCATAGGCGACATATTCACATGGATGGTGGAAGGGGATCTTTACTGGCAGGTGGCCACGGATAAAGGACGGACCCTCACGGAAAGCCTTGGCGGGATGTTCGAGGAAGCGGACGAGGCCGCGATGGATGATTCAAAAGCGGCGGTCAAGGAGATATTCAAGAAATTGAAGTTCGCCGATCTCGACCTGAGCGCGTTCAAAGGCGGGGATAAAACCGAGGCCTTTTTCGATTCGCCCAAATGGGAGGAGCTTTCGCAGTCGTGCATAGGCTGCGGCACGTGCACGTTTGTATGCCCGACATGCCAGTGCTACGATATCCGGGACTTTGACACGGGCAAAGCAGTGCAGCGGTACAGATGCTGGGATTCGTGCATGTATTCGGATTTTACTATGATGGCGCACGGCAACCCCAGGAAAAGCCAGATGGAACGCTTCAGGCAGAGGTTCATGCACAAGCTCGTATACTTTCCCGCCAACCACGAGGGACAGTTTTCCTGCGTGGGCTGTGGCCGTTGCCTGGCAAAGTGCCCAATTTCAATGAATATAGTTAAAGTCGCCAAGGCGTTGGGGGAGGAAGCCGGCCATGAGTGAGATAAAAAGAGACGCGTTGATCCCCGGGGTCGGCGTAATAACGAGTATAAGGCAGGATACTCCGGACGTAAAAACGTTCCGGGCCGAAGCGCCTTCTGGCGGAAAGTGCTTTACGCACATGCCCGGCCAGTGCGCCATGCTGTCCATACCCGGCGTGGGGGAGGCCATGTTTTCCATAACGTCGTCGCCGACTGTTGAGGATTACATGGAGTTTTCCATAAAAAAGTGCGGCTGCCTTACGGACTGGCTGCACCAGATGGACGAGGGCCAGCAGGTAATGATACGCGGCCCGTACGGTAATTGCTTCCCGGTGGAAACGGAGCTTAAAGGGAAAGACCTGCTCTTTATAGCGGGCGGCATAGGAATAGCGCCCCTTCGTTCGGTGATACAGTACGTGCTGCACAACCGCGACGACTACGGAAAGCTGGATATCGTATACGGCTCCCGCTCGGCGGACGACCTCGTGGATCTCGATGAAATGCAGGGCGAATGGACGCGGGCGAAGAACACGGACGTGTACCTGACTATAGACAGGGAAGAAAAAGGGTGGCGGGGGCACATCGGCTTTGTGCCCGACTACGTCAAGGAGCTGCGCTTTGACGCCGGCAAAACGGCGCTCGTCTGCGGCCCTCCCATAATGATCAAATTTACCTTAAGGGCCCTTGAGGAGCTTGGGTTTAAACGGGAACAGATTTACACTACGATGGAACTTCGGATGAAGTGCGGCGTGGGCAAGTGCGGGCGCTGCAACATCGGTTCAAAATATGTTTGTAAAGACGGGCCGGTATTCCGCTGCGATGAGCTTTCAAAGCTGCCGGACGAGTATTGACGGAGGAATGACGAATGGATGAATTTGTAGACGTATATTTATATGGTAAAAAATACAGCGTGCCCGCAGGCCTTACGATAATGGGCGCGATGGAATACGCGGGATACCAGCTTATAAGGGGATGCGGCTGCCGCAACGGGTTTTGCGGCGCTTGCGCCGTTATATACAGGATAAAGGGCGACAACGAACTGAAAGTCGCTCTGGCCTGCCAGAACACAGTGCAAAACAATATGTATGTCGCCACGCTGCCCTTCTTTCCTACCGTCAAGCAGAACTACGACATGGAGAACATAGACACGAAGGAAACGACGGTAATGTACCTGTATCCGGAAATCTACAGCTGCATAGGCTGCAACGCATGCACAAAGGCGTGTACGCAGGAACTTAACGTAATGCAGTACATAGCGCACGTGCAGAGGGGCGAGTACGAAAAATGCGCCGAACTGTCATTTGACTGCGTGATGTGCGGCGTATGCTCCGCGCGCTGCCCTGCGGGGATATCGCATCCCCAGGTCGCGTTGCTGGCGCGCCGCCTGACGGGAAAATACATCGCGAAAGAGGCCGGGCACCTTACAAAACGCGTCCATGAGATCGAGGACGGCGAATATGTGGAGGCGCTTGAGGTAATCATGCAAAAGCCGGTGCAAGAGCTCAAGGAGCTTTACAACAACCGGGAAATAGAGAAATAGGGGGCATCCTGATGTATACTGATGAAATGTACAAATCCATAAAAAAAGTGGAGGCCGCGCGCGATGTGAATATCACGAACGAGCCCAGAAGGATGGATGCCGGCGAAAAGGAACAGCTTTTGGCTAAGTTCCATCCCGACTATAGAGAGGACGGCTTTGAAGCCTTGAAGATCGGCCCCAACGCGGGCGGGAAGGCGCCCGTTGAACTGGCGGCGCTGCTGCAGGCCAAGAGCCGCGTTGCCGGTTTGAAACTGGATCTTAACGCGCCCGGTAACGACGTGGACGTACTCGTTATAGGCGGGGGCGGCGCGGGCAGTTCGGCCGCGCTGGAAGCGCACAACATGGGCGCGAACGTTATGATCGCCACTAAACTGAGGATAGGCGACGCTAACACGATGATGGCGGAAGGCGGTATACAGGCGGCCGATAAACCGAACGATTCACCCGCCATACACTACCTTGACGCTATGGGTGGCGGCCACTACGCCAACAAACCGGAATTATTGATGAAGCTTGTCAGCGAGGGGCCGGGGGCTG
>JAVBSU010000161.1:0-13751 GCA_031556555.1 Christensenellaceae bacterium | reverse complement strand
ATTGCCCGAATCGGCAACGTAGAGCGCTCCGCCGCTGTAATGTAGGGCGGTGGGCTCCCGGAAAGCCGCGCTATCGAGCGGGCCGTCCTGCCTGCCTTCCGCGCTTCCGGCGAAAGTAGAAACACTTCCCGCGTCCGCGCTTATCATCCTTATGACGTGGTTGCCTGTATCCGCTATGTAGATATTACCGGCGTCGTCCGCCGCTATTCCGCTGGGATTGTTGAAGCGGGCGTCCCGCCGGGGGCCGTCTTTATATCCGGCTTCGCTGCTCCCCGCCAGCGTGCCAACTGAGCCGTCCAGAATAAACCGGATCACGTTAAGCTTGCTGTCCGTTACGGCGTAGCCGCCCAGGAAAGGGGCTATTCCGTAGGGCGAGGTGAATTCCGAGTCTTCGCAGCTTCCGTCCACATAGCCGCCGTAAGGTTCGCCCGCGCTATCGGCGCTTGTCACAGCGCCAGCGTATATTACGAAATCCCCCGTGTCCGTGTTGCGCCCGCCACTGTCCTCGCCGCCCGCGTCCTGAAGGGACCAGTAGCCCTCCGTGCTGCCCGCTAAAACGACGTTGGGATTTAATTGCCATATAACTTTATTGAACACATCGCTTATTAAGAGTTTCCCATCGGAGAGCAGCATGCCCGAAGGCGAGCCGCCGTGCATGACCGAGGGAGGAGGGCTGCCTTCCGCAACTTCTCCGCGCGTTTCCACTAGCTGGACTTGCGGGCTCAATATGACCGGCCCTTCGTTAGCTGTTTCCCCGGCAAGCGCCGTAAGCGGAACGGCAGCCAGCGCGGCCAGCGCCGCCATAGCCGCAAGTATTTTAATAGTCTTGTTCATTTTGCGCTTTGATCCTCCTTGGAAAGCCCGTCGAGCGTCAGCACTTCAAAGCCAGACGTCTTGCCTTTTAGTTTTATGCTATTGCCCAGCGACGTAACAGTTATCCTGCCCGTTAATGCGTCCGCCACCGCGCGGCTTATTAGAATCTGGCCGGCCTTGGCGTTGGATTCCAGCCGGGCTGCTGTGTTAACGGTGTCGCCTATTGCCGTAAAGTCCATGCGCATGGGAGCGCCAATGTTTCCCACTATGGCTTCGCCGCAGTGCACGCCCACGCCAAAGCCCACCGTGCGTCCGTATTTCTTTTGGAGGTTCGCGTTGAGCGCCTCGGCGCCCGCAACGATGTCCAGCGCCGTTTGGGCTGCCTTCATGATGTAATCGTCCTGCGGCAGGGGAGCGCCCCATATCGCCATTGTGGCGTCGCCCACGAACTTATCCAGCGTGCCCTTGTTATTTATTATACACGAACTTGTGAGCGTAAGGTACTCGTTAAGTATCTGCACGACTTCGTGCGGGGACAGCAGCTCGGACATGGGCGTAAACCCCCTGATGTCGACGAAGAGCACGGCGATGTCCGTCATTTTGCCGCCGAGTTCCAGCGAGCCGCTTTCTTCCCGCAGTATTTCGCTTACTATCTCGGGCGCTACGTAGCGTTTGAAAATATTCGTGACCTTTCGCTTTTCGCCGGACGCGCGCATATAGTTCGCTGCGACCGAGCCCACGTATATTATGCTCACGCTGAGGGGTATCCACAGCGAGTGCAGGGCATAGCCGGCTTGATACAATCCGTAAGAGAGCAGCAGCCAGCCGCCCGCGAGCGCCGCCCACACGAGCGTGACTGGCAGGATTTTCCTGTCCCAAAACCACCACGCGCAGAAAAAGCAGGCGGCGAACAGCAGCAAGAGCTGCAATGCGTCCGGTACTTCTGCTTTGAAATCTCCCGTTATGAGAGCTTCCACCGCGTTGGCCTGTAGCTCCACGCCGTACATGGGCTTGGCGTGGTCGATGGCGGTTATGTAGTCGTCCTGCAAGCCCGCGGCGTAGGGTCCAATGAGCACGATCTTATCCTTGAAGAAGTCGGAAGGGATGTTGCCCATTATAAGGTCGGACAACGACAGTCCGTTATCGTAGCCGCCCGGCTCTTTAGCGAAGGGGATGAGCCAACGGTGGCGGCTGTCCGTAAGGGGAAGGGCCCCGCCTTCCGCGAATCCCGCCCCGGCGTACTTCTCATAGATCGCGTAGTTGAACGATGGCACGCGCGTGCCGTCCGGCAGCTCAATGTACAGGATTGAGTGGCGCATTATGCCGTCGGCGTCGTACATGGCGTTTATGTGGCCCACGCCAGCCGCTTCGCTCAGCGCTTCGTACGGCTGCTCGTAGAGGAGCACGGCGTAATCATCCATGTAAAAACCTCCGACGTCCTCGACGAGTTCCGCGCCGAAGGTGGCCGCGCTGGCCACCACAACGTTTCCCGCTTCTTTCGCCGCTGAGGCGAGGTAAGCGTCCGCGTCCTCATTTGTTTCGCCTATGTACATAACGTCTATGCCTATGACGGCGGGGCGGTTTTCGCTGTCCGCGTTCAGGGCTTCTATGGCCATTGCCATTATGTCCCGCCCCCAGCCGCTTATCGGGCCGATCGTATCAATGCTTTTATCGTCAATGCCGATGATCACCACTTCGCCGTCCGTGGCGCGCGGCCGCTGGTAAATGGCGTCGTTAAGCCCGCTGTCTATCGTGTAGAACAGCCCCGCGCCCGCCATTATGGTGAACGCCGCCGCTATGGCCGCGCCCACCGCGATTTTAAGCAAGTTCTTTTTCAACATAGTTCCTCTACAGGCTACTTCCGCTTCAATTCCCAGGGAGGGATGTTAACGATCTCCCAGTCAAGTGGATCATCGTCGCCTGCCGGAAGGTTAAGCCATGGTTGATCCGGGTCGGTTACATTCACTCCGTTATTTGAGAATACACCAGCTCCCCCTTTAAGCGTGCCTCCGTTCAAATATCCTTCTTCTATGTTGACGCTCCCGGAAAAACCATTTGCCAATATCACCGCATTGAACATACATTTTATCTGGCAAGCCCCACAATTTAGTATAGCGCTATCCCTCAGCTCTATACCATTGCCGGTTTGGGAAGAGCCTATTACGCCGCCCACGGCATTGAACGTGCCGCCGGTCACAAGGACTGGCACGCTGGTGATAAAATCGTTGACTAAACTGCCGGTTCCTGTAAGGGTGGCGGTTCCATTGGATACTTTTAAGGTATTCACAAATTGAGCATTTGACACGCTGCCGGTCACTGTAACACTACCACTTAAAACATCTATACATGGCCCATTTAAGAGAGTGCTATTTACGAAAACTTTACTGCTAATTATGACGTCAACTCCGGAGACCAATATGGCCGATTTGCCCAATCCAGTCACAGATAGTGTAAAGTCGCCGTCTAATATGGCGCCCCTACCGCTGAGAGATATAAATGATACTTCATCAGATGTAATCTCGTCATTCGCAGTGACGTTTCCTCCATCATTGATAATAGCTACTGTACCAGATAAAGGGACAATAAAATATAATGGGCCGTTAAGTATAAGCGTGTCTTGATTTTGGATAGCAACATTACCTGCCATAATTACAGGTGGACCGTTTATGGTGTTTGCGCTGTTAATCGTCAATTTTCCGTTATTTACTATCTGGCATGTTGTTGGGGGGGTTGCATTCAAAACCATAGCCCTTTTACCTGGGGCGTTGCTAAGCTCAAAAATCACGTCCGCGCCGGGAGGAATAGTCAGGTCTTCGTCTATGCCCACACTGCCGTCAAACACGAATGTGGCCGTATTTCCGAGCGCCGCCAGTATTTTCATGAACGAGGTGCCCGTTATTTGCGAAGTGGTGCCGCCTGACTTATATTTATATGTGCGAAGGGTGTCGCTGCAAGTTATGTTGCCAATAGAGGCGGATTCATTATGCTTTATTATTATGTCTGGGCCATTCAAGGTCAATCTGCCTGTAGTATTGGGTGAGGTGAAGACATCGCCGTTAAATGAAGAGAACAGCTTTGCGTGGTCACTCATGATAAAGCTGCCGTCGCACACAATAGTATTATTTGTTGTTAATTGCGCAGTATTGTTGGGTAAGGTCAAGGTGCCGAACTGGTCTATCGACACCGATTCGAAACTCGCGTTGACAATGCTGATTTCGCCGCTATCCACCACTACGTTTTGGCAAGTAGCCGACTCGAAAGTCGCGGCGGTTCCCGTGCCGCTTGCAGTGATTGACGACGTGCAATCGACTGTGCCGAAAAACATGGCAGTTCCAAAAGTTCCATCCGATGCAATAGACTCGCAATTTACCGTGCCGAAAAAATTCGCGGCTGAATACGATGTAATCGCTCGGCAAGTGACCGGACCGTTAAAATTAGTAACTCCATTCATTGTTATGTCCGCACAGTCAAGCGTCCCTGTAAATGTGGCGGAGCCTGAATCAGATATACTCCCCGTGATGGTTATGGACGTTGCCTGTATATCCACGACCGCATTCAACCCCTGGTTGATAATATTGCCTGAAACGTTAAACTGCGAAATGTTTGTTGCCGTGATATTGCCGAAATTCCACACCAACCCGCAGCTCACGTCGCAGTTAAACGTTATGCCCGCGCTGGAACCTACAGCGGAGCCGTTGCGCACTTCGTTTTGCGCATTGTTTGTGAACGTAAGCCCGGATGCGGTTATATTAACAGTGCCTTCGTTTGTGAGGTTGCCGCCCAGTGATACGCTGGAGCCTGTGTTTGCATTGAGAGAGGCCCCGTTAGCGACTTTAATGGCATTGCCGTCCTGCCTCATGCCGGTCGTGAGCGCGCCGTTAAAGTTCACCGTACCGCCGTTCGCCTCAACGTTTGTGCAGGTTACGCTATTATTAAACGTCATACTGCCGCTGTCGTTTGTTATGGCCGTGCAAGTGACCGTGCCGTTGAAAGTTATACTTCCGGATGAAGCGATTGCGGCGGAGCTGTTAAGCGCACCTGAAAATGTAGCCGTACCTGAATTTGATATACCCGGCTGGCATGTGATAGTTGTGGCCGATATACTTATAACCGCCCCGTTTCTGTTTATTAAACTAGCCGATACGCTAACCTGCGACGCGTTATCTATAGTAATATTGCCGCTGTTGTCTATATCGCCAAAGGCAAGGCTTGCTCCGGGGCTGGCCGTAAGCTTGCCGCTTGAATTGGACATGTAGACCGCGATGGTGGTTGAACTGTTTCCGCCGCACGAAATTGTGTTGCCGCTGTTATTCGACACAAATTGGAGGTTGGCCGTACCGTTGTTTGTAAACGTGCCGTTTACCGTTGTATTGCCTGTTGCCGTGGCGTTGCCGTCGTTTGTAAACGCATTGTTTACAACCAAGCCGGCAAAATTGGCGGTGCCGCTGTTGGTCAAAGTACCGCCAACCGTTGTGCCTCCTGAAACGGTTAGCGAGCCGTTGTTTGTAAGGCTGCCGGCGGCGTCAAGCGTGCCGGTGAAGTTGAGTGTCCCTGAATTGTTGAGCGTTCCTGATATGTTGACAGCTCCGCCGAAGTTTGCGTTTCCGCTGTTTATATTGAGCGTTTTGCCCGCCGGGAGGGCGTAGTCCGGGTCCATTACAAGCGTACCCGCGCCGCTTATGCTTACGGTGTTGTGGATCGCGAATGCCGCGGCAAGCTTGCCCTCGGTATCCTGGTAGACCCCGCCGCCCGTGTCAGTGAAATCATTCTCTATTACGTAGGCGTCGGCCGGAGCGGGCGTCGGCGTGGGGGGCGGAGGCGGGATGGGTGTGGGCGTCGGCGTTGGTGAAGGAGAGGGCGTAGCGGTTTCCGTCGGGGACGGGGAAGGCTCCGGCGTATCCGTAGGAGTGGGTTCCGGCGAGCTTGAGCCGGTTGGCGTCGGCTCCGGCGAACCCGTGGCTGTGGGTGTTGGCTCCGGCGAGTTCGTGGGCGTGGGAGTCGGTTCCGGTGTCGGTTCCGGTGTAGGAGTCGGAGCGGGCGTAGGCTCAGGAGTTGGCTCGGGAGGCGGGGGAGGTACCGGCGTGGGCAAGTCGCCCGGGCTGGCGGGCTGGGGTGCGGGTACAGGCGTAGGCGTCGCGGGCGAACCACCCGAACCGCCGCCTGAAGTGATCCTAAGGTCGATGCCCGTGATTTCCAGTATTCTGCGCATAAGATCTTCGTTGTCCCTTATAAAATCAACGGCGAATTGGGGCAGGTCGTCCCTTGTGACGTCCGAGAAGTCTATTTCCACACGGTCGCTGCTGGCGCCGGGATCCTTCCACACTGAGATGGTAGCCTTTACGGGCGCGGTAAGTTCGTATTCGCGCTCTATGCCCGTAATGGGGTCGACAGCGGTAACGGAAAGCTTGCCCTCAAGGAGGATAAGCTCCGTAGTAAAGTCGTCGACGACACGGACTATCGCGCAGGTTCCCCTTATGCCGGTCACCATCGTCGAAGTGCGTATATTAAAAGTCTCGCCATCATTGAGAGGCTGTGATACGTCAAAAATGAGTTCGCCCGATTTGAGCATTACTTCGTAGAAGTTTCCCTGTTGTACGACTTCGGCGTTGCTAACTTCGTCCATCTTCAGGGCCTTGGTATCGTCCAGGTTGAAGTACGCATAGCTATTCTCATGTGTTTTAAGGGTATTGCCGCTGTGGAGCTGCATGCCCTGAAGTATGCTCATGGAGCTGCCGTTTTTGTTTGAAAGGTCCACAGTGCCTTCGGTTTTGGCCAGGCGAAGCGTCGTCGCGCTCATGTTTTCCGCCAGCGCCGGTATAGCCAGGGCGAGCACGGCGATAAGAATTGCGGTAAATATTACCAGCCTGCTCTTCTTGCTGAAAAAAAGTTTCATTTTGACCCTCCTGTATCAACAGAGCGATATGTTCGCTAATAGCTTTATAACCATAACAAGTGTTTGCTTGGACGGCGCATTATATAGGCGCCCATTTGTATTTTTTTAAAACATACAGTATAATATTATTATCAATATTAACTTATTTTACCACTCTTTTATCTACAAATCAAGCAAAACTGCGACTGGCCTGAACAGGCCATTTGTTTGCATAAAATAAAAAATGATCAGAAAAATGCTTGAAAATAAAAGAGTTGTAGCAAGAAACAATTACACGTCGAGATACTCTTCCCATGCGCGGCTCTCCACAAAAAGTTTCAATATACCGCCGTCTATCTGCCCGTCTTCCGCCATTGAATCGAGAATCGAGAGCGCTTTTTCAAGCGGCATGGCGGGCTTGTAAGGCCGGTCGCGCGCGGTAAGCGCGTCAAAGATATCAAGGATCGTAAGCAGCCGGACTTCCTTTGGAATGTCAAGTTCCGTGAGTTTCTGCGGATAACCGCCTCCGTTCAGGAATTCGTGATGCGCCGCCGCCCACAGCGGGACGTTTGCGTAGTCGCGCGAAAACTTTATCTGGCTGAGCATTTTGGCGGCCATGGGGGCGTGCCCCTCGATTATATTCCGCTCGTCTTTCGTCAGTGTGCCTTTCCTTATGCGCAGCGCCTGGTGTTCGTCCTCCGTGATGAAGGGCTTGAACTTGCCGTGCCTGTCACGGTAGGTCATCTGTGAAAGTTCGTCGACTTCAGCGAGGTCTTCATCGCTCATAAAACCGGCGCGGTTCACTTTTTCAACAAGGTTGGCGGCCTTGGACACATCCCTCAGGGCGTTGTCGTATTCGTCTCTTGTGATTTTGCCCTCAAGAAGGGCTATGCGGTTTAAAAGGGTGATGTTTTCAAAGCGCGCCAGCATATGCTCCAGCCTTGAACCCAACCGGCTGCTTTTGTCCATGATTTCCAGAGGAATGACGAGCTTGCCAACGTCGTGCAGCCACACGCTCATGAGAAACTCACGGCGCTTCGCCTCGTCGAACCGCCATTCGCCACGCTCGTTAAGCCAGTCTATAAACCGGCCCGCGTAATTGACCATGTTGCGCGTGTGGTTCGCGTTGTATGGCGAGCGTTCGTCGATCGCGGTGGACATGACCTTAACGAAGGAATCGAAAAGCTCCGATATTTCTTTTAGATAATTAACGTTTGTAAGAGCTATGGCGGCCTGAGATGCAAGCGAGCGTATAACGGGCTCAAGCGAGCCGTCGAAGGGGATGACCTGGCCATTTTCGTCCAGCGCGTTTATGAGCTGGAGGACGCCGATAACGTCTCCGTAATTATCATCCATGGGCACAACGAGCATGGATGTGGTTTTAAAACCGGTCAGCGAGTCGTATTTCATGGGGCCGGAGAAGTCGAAAGCGCTGTTTTCGTATACGTCGGGAATATTTATAAGCTCGTTGCCGATGGCGGAGCAGGCGCATACGTTGCTTTTGGACAAAGGGACAGGCGGGAGCGTGATCTCATCGTCCGGCCCCCGGAAAACATCCATTGATTTTGTTATCATCATCCTGAAGCAAAGTGAATCGGATTCTTTTATATATAGCGTCCCGCCGTCACAGTTCGTGATTTCCATCGCGGCTTCGAGTATGGTAAGGAGCAGCTTACCGGGATCTTTTTCGCTTGTGAGCGCTATGCCGATATCCAGGAGCCTATTTACGTTTGCCTCTTTCATATTATGGGGCCGTGCACCCTATTAATGGCGTGCGCAAACGCGGCATTAATAGAATTGTAAGCCCCTCCACACCTCTTTTCTTTATTTTGTATGATATTATTTATATAGTAATAACTTCACCACTTTTGGCAAAGTAACATTTTTGAGATTTCGCTGAAACGTATTCTTGCGCCGCGTCCAGTACATCGTCGGTATTAGGCGGGTTGTGATGGAAGAGTGCGACCCTTTTCGCGCCGCAACGTTCGCCCATGATAACGCCCTGATCCCATGTCGAATGCCCCCACTTGTGTTTGGTCTTGTATTCTTCCTCCGAATACTGGGCGTCGTAAATGAGCAGGGAACAGCCTTCGGCCAGCTTGGCGAGTTGGTCTGAGTATTCGGGGCTGTGTTCGAAATCAGTGCAGTATACAAGTATCGAACCGCCTATTGTGAGCTTGAATACAGTGCAGCCGCCGGGATGTATGGCCTGCATGGTTTCGACTCCTATGCTTCCTATCTCGAACTCCGGCGTTCTTATATCCCTGAATTTTACGCCATCGCCAAATGAGTTGGGAGTAACCGGCCATAGCGGCAAACGCATGAGCGTTGAAACCTGGCCCATAGCGGAAAGCCCTCCGCGTGGCTCGGCAAAGATATCTATGCGGCGCCCGTTCGCGTAGAGCGGCTGAAAAGCGGGCAGTCCCAGTATATGGTCTATGTGCGCGTGCGATAAGAGGATGGTCATGGGGAGTCCGGGAGAGGTTTCGGGCATACGCATTATACCTGTTCCCGAGTCGAGAATTATGGCCTCTTTTCCCGTATCAACATAAACGCAGGAAGTGTCGCCTCCATACTTGAGGAAATCCTCGCCGCACACGGGGATGGAACCGCGTGTCCCCAAAAAAGTTACGGTAATGTCGTTTGCCAAGGCCCTGTCTCCTTATACTAGTTCCAATTAAAATGCTATGAACATTATTAAAGTATCATATATTATAACACAATGGGCGCTTTGTGTAAATTATTATGGACATTATACTTTTTTAGACTATAATGATGATAAAATGGCATGATAAACATATACACCGTTAAGGATGGAATGGAGGAAATATATCATGGCGGGAAAGACGCTGGCCCCGGACAGGAAGAGGTTCAAAAAGTTTGAGGTCATCGGGATTATTATCGCGTGCGTATGCGCTCCGCTGCTTCATTTTACTTACGAATGGTCGGGCGGCAGCTTTATAGCCGGACTCTTTTCGGCAGTGAATGAAAGTGTGTGGGAGCATACTAAAATCATATACTTCCCGATTCTGGGCTATGCCATAGTGGAGTACTTCATACTTAAGCCCGATTTTAAGCGGTTTTTCGCGGCGAAGACAGTCGCCCTCGCTTTTGCCAGCTTGGTGACCATCTCGTTTTTCTACACTTACACCGGCATTTTTGGCGCGGAGCTTTTGGCTGTTGATATCGCCTGCACGTTCGTTTGGATAATACTGGCGTCGGTTATCGCCACAAGGCTGTACTATTCCGACTACCGGCTGGAAAGGTACTTCGCGCTTTTCGCACTGCTCTTTTTCGGGCAGCTTGGCATGGAAATACTGTTCACCCCCTTTGCGCCCGGGATAGGGCTGCCGCTGTTCATGGATCCGGAGAGCGGCGTATTTGGCTTTGCATAAGGCGCTATGAAAACTGGAATTGAGGTAAAAATGATCGAGCTAACCAATACGGGACTGCCTATAAAGCTTAATGAGTCTACGAACAGGCTGGTTTTTGAGGACGGCGCGTCGTATGACGAGCGCTCCAGCAAGCCCACGAATAAGATGACGCATGTGCTCGCCTTCCCGGACAGCGCTTCGGATGATATGGCTTACGAGTTTTACCAGGGAGTCCGCCTCGGGAAAGATAAAAAAGCATTCCAGGACGCGGGATTAAGGTACGACATGACCGTTGTGTATCCCGGGTTGGTTGGGATTGAGAGGAAAAAGACGTCGGGGCACCACCATAAATTCATAGCGGGCAAAACGCTGGAGCATCCCGAGCTGTACTACGTGGTTTCGGGCGAGGCGGCTTTCATCCTTCAACCGGTGAACGCGGAGGGCGGTCCGGAAAAGTTTATAGTTGTTAAGGTCGCCGGGGGAGGGAAAATCATAGTTCCGGGAAACTGCACGCATGGCACGGTAAACATAGGGCCGGGCGCGCTGGTTTTTTCAGACTTTGTGCTGGATAGCGGCGGCAACGACTACGGCGGCGTGGGCGCGCGCCGCGGCCTCGGAGTGTACGTGTTTGAAAACAACGGCAAGATCGAGTTTACGCGCAATAAAAGTTATCCGGACGATATCTCCATTTTCAGCGGGGAAGTAGCCGCCTGTGACAGCATGGGCACAGCGCCCGGAAAGCCCGTCTATCTCGATTTTCTGGACGATCCGGACAAGTTCAGGTATCTGCGCGAACCCGGGGAATATATCGAAAAGATCAATGCCACACTTTCGTTGAAGCCGATGTAGCCTATGGCGGCATCACTTCATGCTGAGCGAGATGCGCTTTTTATCCACATCCACGGAAAGCACGCGCACCTTGACGATATCGCCGACTTTGGCGACTTCCGACGGGTGCTTTATGTACCGGCCGGCCATCTGCGTTATGTGCACGAGGCCGTCCTGGTGGACGCCTATGTCAACGAACGCGCCGAAATCTATCACGTTGCGCACGGTTCCGGTGAACTCCATACCAGGTTTTAGATCAGAAATATCCATCACGTCTTCCCTGAGGGCGGGCGGGGGCAGGCTGTCCCTTATATCGCGGCCGGGCTTTTGAAGCTCCGCCACAATGTCATTTAGCGTGGGCACGCCCAGTCCGCATTGCTCCGCCGCCTTCACCTCGCCGTATTCACGGAGTTTTTCGCCGAGGCCGGCCAGTCCGCCGCCGGCGATATCGCCTTCCTTGTAGCCGAACAGGGCAAGCAGCTTTTTCGCGGCGGGGTAGGACTCGGGGTGCACTGATGTGTTGTCCAGTATGTGCTTGCCGCCGGGGATGCGCAGGAAGCCCGCGCACTGTTCATACGTTTTGGGCCCCAGCTTGGGAACCTTCTTAAGCTGCGCCCGCGAAGTGAAAGCGCCGTTCTCCCCGCGGTAGGCGCTGATATTTTCGGAGGTGGCCGCGGTGAGCCCGGCGACGTAAGACAACAGCGACGGGGAGGCGGTGTTAAGATCGACGCCCACGCTGTTCACGCAGTCTTCGACCACGCCTTTGAGCGTCTCGTCCAGCCGCTTCACCGGCATGTCGTGCTGGTACTGGCCCACGCCGATTGCCTTGGGGTCTATTTTTACGAGCTCCGCCATCGGGTCTATGAGCCTGCGGGCGATTGAAACAGCGCTGCGCAGGGACACGTCGTAACCGGGGAATTCCTTCGCCGCAAGCTTGGAGGCGGAATAAACGGACGCGCCCGCTTCGTTGACCATTATATAAGAAACTTTTTGCGGCAATTCGCCTATAAGCTGGGCCACGAACATTTCAGATTCCTTGGAGGCGGTGCCGTTGCCTATGGCTATGACCTGCACATTGTATTTATTGATGAGTTTTTTTAATATGGCTTTTGACTCGGCTACCTTGCTGTTGGGAGGCGTGGGGTAGATTACGGCGGTATCGAGCGCATTTCCCGTCTGGTCGACCACGGCGAGTTTGCAGCCGGTACGGTAGGCGGGGTCGAAGCCCAGCACGGTTTTGCCGTGCAGGGGCGGCTGCATGAGCGCGGGCCGGAGGTTTTGGCCGAACATTTTGATGGCCTGCTCGTTGGCGGTTTCAGTCAGCTCGCCGCGCACCTCGCGCTCCAGCGAAGGGCGAATGAGCCGCTGCCACGAATCGCGTATTGTTTCACGCATATAGGCCTCCGTCGCCGCGTTTTCTTTCAGGGCGTACCCGCTCATTACGGCAAGCGCCGCATTTTCGTCCACATCTACTGCCGCTTTGAGAAAGCCTTCCTTTTCGCCGCGGTTTATGGCGAGCACGCGGTGGGGCGGTATTTTCGCGACGGGCTCGGCAAAGTCGTAGTATAACCGGTAAACGGAATCTTCTTCCACCGCCGCTTTGGATTCCAGCGCCGCGCTGCGCTGTATAAGCCTTCGCAGCCGTTTGCGCAATTCCGCGTCGTCCGACAGCATCTCGGCCACGATGTCCATGGCCCCGGCCAACGCGGCATTTGCGTCCGGAACGTCCTTTTCGGGGCCGGCGTATGGAAGGGCGGCCTGCTCCATGCTACCGCCGGATTCCTGGGCGTAAAGGATGTCCGCGAGCGGCGCAAGCCCGCGTTCGCGGGCAACTGTGGCGCGCGTCCGGCGCTTCTGCTTGTACGGCCTGTAAAGGTCTTCCACCTCGGCGAGCGTACCGGCGGAGAGGATGGCGGCTTGAAGCTCGCCCGTCAGCTTGTCCTGCTCGGTTATTGAGCCTATAACTTCTTCTTTGCGCTTCTCAAGGTTTCTAAGGTATGCGAGCCGGTCGGCAAGTTCGCGCAGCACCTGGTCGTCGCAAGAGCCGGTCAGCTCCTTCCTGTACCTCGCGATGAAGGGGATGGTATTGCCTTCGTCTATGAGTGAGACTATGTTTTGCACGTGGCGTGGGCTTATGCTGAATTCTTCTGTCAGTTTTTTTTCTATATCCATAGTTTTTTGTTTCATACCTCGTTATTTGTTTATATTATATAGTCAGTATAGCATTTCTATGTTTTTTCCACAAAGCGAATCGCAATTTCTCAACTGTACATTTGAATAATAACGGAGGGGATAGTTATGAGCAAAAGCAGGAGGATTATGGCGACTGCGTTTTGTATTGTCTTTACCACAATGTTTTTTTTCATGAGCAGCGCGTGGGCCAAGGATGAGGAAGCGAACCAGGGCGCGCCTGATGAAACGGTTGAAAGCATCTGCAGCGGGATTCCGTTTGTGGCGCCGAACGAGCTTTTGAGCGACCCGCCGGAGGGAGAACTCTCGTTGTTTGGCGCGCAGGCAGTGCTGGACGCTTACTTATGGAATAACATGGGAGATGTTTTATGGGAGGATGCCGGACTCTCGTACGTATACAACGGAATAGTTGATCACAACGGCGCGGAATACTATGAGTACCAGCTCCGCGAGGAGGCGGAACCGGGCGTGTATGATGAAATTGCCACTTGCATCGTGGGCGGTTACGGGGATATCTACGAGATGGACGAAACAGGAGAGTACACCCTGCTCCTTCCATGGGCGGGCAATTACATGAACGACACTGCCGATTTATATATTTTACAATATGACGGAGTCCGGTTCGGGTTCCTATTCAATTCAAGCAAAGGGGACATGTTCCAGGGGTTGGCTAA
>JAVBSU010000170.1:0-4658 GCA_031556555.1 Christensenellaceae bacterium | reverse complement strand
GTTCATGAAGTCTTCCTTGCTACTGACCTTCATGTCGTGCGAGATGATGTTCTTAAGGTCGATCTTCCCTTTCTCCGCGCACTCGATAACAAAACCCCACACTCCGGGACTACCCAGGCTGCCCATTATCTCCACGTCGTTCGTGCTGATGAAGTCCCAGTTGCACGGCGCCTGCTTGCTGCCGAAGAACCCGCACAGCGATATCCTTCCCGCGCCATTCAGTATGCCCTCGCAGTCGGTGAACGCGGTGGGCGTCCCCGCCGCCTCTATCACAACGTCTATACCTTCGCCGTCCGTAAGCTCCATGACGCGCTGCTTTAAATCTTCCTTCCGCACGTTTACCAGCCCGTCAGTATATGCTTTGGCGCGCAGGAGGCGGTCGTCCCTCGTACCCGAGAGCAGCGTCCGCTTGGCCGCGAACACGTTCTTTGATATCTGCGCCGCCAGCAGGCCGATCGGCCCCGGCCCCACAACCAGCACGTTGTCCATGGGCGACACCCGCCCACGCAGCACGGACTGCATGGCTATGCCGCTCGGCTCTATCAGCGCGCCTTCCTCAAACGACAGCTTTGTGAATTTGTGCAGGTGGGACACTGGAAATGTGATGTACTGCGCGTAGCCGCCGTCACGGTTCATCACACCCGTTTCGGTGCGGTTCACGCAAAGGTTCATCTTTCCGGAAACGCACATGGGGCAGAACCCGCAGCTCACCGTGCACTCACCCGTGACCTTATCTCCCACCTCAAAACCCTTTACCTCTTCTCCCAACTCTTCTATAACGCCCGACCACTCGTGCCCCGGCGTTATGGGCAGCTTGGCTCTCCCGCTCGTATAGTAGAAAAGCTCGTTGCTCAGGACTTCCGCGTCCGTTCCGCAAAGCCCCGCCGCCATCACTTTTATCAGCGCCTCGCCACGCCCCGGCGCCTTTACTTCTTTCTCCTCGTACCTTATGTCCATTGGCCCGTGTACAACTATCGCATGCATTTTCATTATAGATGATCCTCCCGTGTCTCACCGCGCATTCATGTAGCGGGTTATGCCACTATTATATAGCCGGAGCAAGAAATAATAAAGCCCAAGGTTAAAAGACTAACCCTGGGCAGTGTCGTTTCTGTCTGGCTCCTCTCCCCATAGAGGGCTACTTAAGCAGCAGCACGATTTTTGTCAACAGCTCGTTCTCCGGAGTTTCAGGGCCGTTGTAATAGCACTCATAGCCCTCGTTCATAGGGACAAGGCCGTGGTCTTCTATCCACTTGGCCATTTCGGCGTACGTAGGCTCCATGTCCGGGAAAGCTCCCAGATACATGCAGGTCACCGCTTTCCGCGGCGGGACTTCGCCGCATCTGATCTCTCCCTGCCCGCTTAACGGCCGGGCTGCGGGGAAGACGAATTCCACATCCAGGTTTTGCATGTCCATGTTGTGAAAGTATACGTAAGGCGCATCCGCGGGCAGCGCCCCTATACCCGCCATGTACGCGCCGATCTTGCCGTAGCTCTCCCCGATCAGCATGGGCAGCTTGTCCACCGCGGTGGTTGTGCGGATGGACAGCGTATGCTGGCCCGCCAGTTCCACAAGGTTAATATCCGTTATCCTGGGCATGCCTCAACCTCCGAAAGCTTCCATCTCTTCGCCTATATGGCTTACCTGCCATATGACGCCGAATTTGTCCGTAACCATACCGTAAAGTTGGCTCCAGACCGTCTTTTGCAGCTCCATCTCAATTGTTCCGCCCTCACTGAGCACGCTGAAAACACGCTTTATTTCACCGATATCGTCCGTGCCCACGGTCGGGCTTATGTTGTTGCCCTTTATGAACTCCATACCGGAGGGCACGTCGCTGAACATGACGTTGCAGCCGTAGATGGGAACGTTGGCGTACATTATGCGGTCTTTGTCCGCCTCGGCCACCTCAAAGTCCGCGTCGGGCGGCGTCTCGGCGTAGGTCATGGGATACTGGACCTCCGACTTGAATACTTTTGCGTAGAACTCCATTGCCTCGCGGCAGTTGCCGTCAAAATTAATGAAAAGGTCGAATGATTGTTTCATTGTTCAGTTCCTCCTTTAATTGTGGTATGGCTTTATTATATCACACAACCCTGACATCTATGTGTCATAGTTGTGGGGAAGCCTCGGATATATTTATCCTAATATGTTCTCCATCACCGATATGAGCACGCTGTTCTCGCTCTCCGTCCTCACCGCGGCCCGGAAATGTTCGCTAGTGAGGCCGCTGTAATTATCGCACTTCCTTATGAGTATCTTGCGCGCCAGAAGCTCCCCGTAGAGCCCGGCAGGGCCTTTGAAGAATACAAAATTCGCGCGGCTCCCGTATGTTTTGAGGCCCATGCCATTAATCGCGGCAATAAGCCTTTCGCGCTCCCTTTCAACATACTCCACGCTACGCTCGATGTAGCCTTCCTCCGCGAGCGCGGCCACGCCCGCCGCCTGAGCCACGGCCGAAACGGCCCAGGGCTGCCCGCAGCCGTTCATGGCGTTTAAAAGTTCCGCGTTGCTGCACAGCCCGTAGCCCAGCCTCAGGCCGGGCATCGCGTAAGTTTTAGTGAAAGCTTTTAATACAAAAATATTGTCGTTGCCTGCAATTTTGTCCTTAACTGTGAGGCCTTCAGCGCCCTGTACAAAATCTATAAAGCACTCGTCCATGAAAAGCATCGTGCCGTTTCGCGAACACTTTTCCGCGATTTCATCGAGCAACTGCCCGCCGATGAGCCGCCCCACCGGGTTATCCGGATTACAGAGGAATAAAGCGTCAAGGCTCCCGTCCAGCGCGTCGAGCACCCCGCCGGTCAGCGCGAAATCGTCCCCTTCGCGCAAAAAGTGCTCCCGCACTTCGCAGCCCCCGGCTAACAGCGCCCTTTTGTACTCCGAAAAAGACGGGGCCATTATAAGCGCCGTACCCGGCCGCAGCGCGTATACGAAGCGGAATATCAAATCTGCCGCCCCGTTGCCGCAGATAACGTGCTCCGGCCGGACGTTGCCGGTTCCAGCGATAGCGGCGGTGAGCTCCCTGCACTGCGGGTCGGGATAGTGTTCGCACATGCCTATCGAACGCATGGCCGCCCAGAAAGCGCCGCCCGGCATTCCCAGCGGGTTGAGGTTCGCCGAAAAATCTATTACTTTTTCACTGAAATCGTAGATGTTTCCACCGTGTGAATACTCTTCGTTCATACAATACTCCTGTAAATCAATAGGTATGCCGCGCAGAATACCGCAAGCGCGAGCACGGAGGCCAATATCATCAGCCGGTTGACGCGCTTTATATCCCCGTACGCCACGGGGCGTATGGCGTCGCCTATCGCCTGCTTTTTGTGCAGGACGCCGAAGTAGTACGCGCCGCCCGCCAATTGTATATCGAGAGCGCCCGCCGCGGCCGCCTCCGTGTGCGCGCTGTTCGGGCTGGCGTGTTTTTTGCGGTCCCGCCTGAATATTTTCCATGCGTTCTTATAGTCCAGCCTCAAAAGGAAGCTCGCGGCAATCATTAGAATTGCGGATATGCGCGCGGGAACGAAGTTAAGAACATCATCCAGCCGGGCTGCCGCCCTTCCGAAGCGCGTGTATTTTTCGTTCCTGTAGCCCACCATGGAATCCATGGTGTTAACCGCTTTATAGAAAAAGCCCAGCGCCGCGCCGCCCAAAGCCATGTAAAACATCGGGGCGATAACGCCGTCGGATGTGTTTTCCGCAACTGTTTCGACCGCCGCTTTCGCTACGCCCGTGTCGTCCAGCGCGGCAGTGTCCCTGCCAACTATCATCGCAACCGCCGCCCGCGCGCCTTCCAAATCTCCGGCCGCCAGCCTCCTGTAAACCGCCATGCTCTCGTCCTTAAGCGCCTTCGCGGCCAGCAGTTGGTAGCACATGAGCGCTTCTAAAGCGAACCCCAGCCAGACGTTCGCACGGTAGCAAAAGAAAAGTATAAGCGCCGGGACAGCGGTACAAAGCCCGGCTACTACTATCATTAGCAGCACTCCCCGCGCAAACTTGCTTTTATCCGCCAGAGAAGCCCTGTTAAGCTTCTTATCAAGCGCCGAGATAAGCCCGCCTATAAGCCTCACCGGATGAGGCATATTCGCCGGGTCGCCGAATATCATATCCAGTATAAAACCCACGGCAAGCGCGTAAACATGAACCAATGCTCCACCACCTTCTAATACTAATGGTTATTCTACACCAGTCCGCACACTTGCCGCAAGGCTTTGCTAATATCGTTTCGTTATCCTCAGGCGTCTTTTATATAAGTGACCGCCGTATTGGAAGTGTCCGTCCCCTCGATATCGCCATCGTAAGTTACGGTCACCTCTTCTCCCACGGTCAGCCCGTTTGAAAGCCCGGACGTATCCGCGCCCTCCGTCATGAACGTCAATTCCTGCCCGTCGTCCGTTTTTATGGTCAGCGTATTCATCGTAGCGTCCACAACTTCGCCCGTCACTGTATTGCCATCCGGGGATTCGGCGGCGGTGCATGCCGCGAGCAGCAATGTTAAAGCCACCGCAAACAAAGACAAAACCATTTTTCTGTACATCACTTTCAACTCCCCTCGCTTTTGTTACAAAGTATTATCAACAGAAAATGGCAGTGCAAATATGAATTTTTTGGAAGATACAGTTTGTGGGCAAGCCTCTACTTATTCTCCCGCTATCTC
>JAVBSU010000194.1:0-8035 GCA_031556555.1 Christensenellaceae bacterium | reverse complement strand
GAACGGTACTGCGCACACAACTCCGCCCGGGAGTATGGCGCCGGACGTGGCCGACGGTTTGTGGAACATTAAAGCGTACGCGGGGAAGCTTAGGCGCGCGCACAATATTTTTACGGAATTTTCGATCACGGATGGCGGGCTTGACATCTCCATCATGAAGCGCGACCGGCCGGTGCACAATGTAGACCTTTGCATGCCGGGGTTTGAGGTGCTGGAGGAAAGCTTTTCGGACAGCCAGGTAGCGCGGGTTACGGCAAAGGATGAAAACGGCGGCGTGACGGACTGGTACTTGCTCGGGGATGGGAGCGTCACGCACGATTTTACGGCTGTCGGCCGCGTAAAGGGCGCGTGGGAAAAAGTAGTTGTAAAGGGAGGGGGCGAGGCGGTAAGGGAGATGGTGTTAGATATCTTTAAGGAAAACAGCCACTCGCACATTATCGAGTTTGCCACGGAGCGGCAGTATGGATTTTACGACGAGCTTGTGGTGCGCACACGGCAGGGCAGAATATTGAAGAGTTATATATCCGCTATAAGAAAGCGGAGCGGCGACGCGCGCACGATTTACAAGACCGGCGAGCTAAGGCTGACGCTGGAGGAGAGCATAGCTAAGGAGAATACTAAATAAGCGGGCAAGCGCCCGCGGGTGAGCCGCGGTATTGAAGAAGAAGAACGAATATTGGGGCGCGGAGATTTAGGTAGAGGGTAAAAATATGATTAATGGACTGATATTTGACGAACGGAACAACCTTGCGAAGAACTGGGGAAGCATATTCAGGAAGGTGTTTCCATCGGACGGCATAATCTCGGGCTGCGATATCTCCGCGACAACGGCGTATGTCACCATTGCGCCGGGTTATTTTGTTATGTGCGGGCGCGTGCTGCAAAATGACGGAAGCGAGACGGTTGAGCCAAAGCCGCTTAATAATAACGGCTATGTTCGGCTTAAGTACGTGTTGGACTTGTCGCGGCCGGCAGCCGGAAATGATTTTGACCAGGGTTCATGGAGCTTTGACTTTTCGGCGACGACGGTATTCCCCGCGCTGATACAGCAGGATCTTAACAACACCGGCACGGTTTATGAGATGGAATTCGCGGTGTTCCAGGTGGCTAACGGGAAGCTTATAAAGCGGGAGCGGATGGCGCTGCCCGCGGGGATGGACGCGCTCAATATCTACGGTGAGAACCGGAGCGTCTTTTCCATAGAACGAGTGGCAGACGGGTTCGAGATACTCGTTTCGGGTGAAGACGGAGAAGTATGTTGCCTGAAAATATCCGGCGACGGCAGCGTGTCGGCACAGAATGCGGTTGGCGCGGGAAAGCTGCTCATCAATGGTTCCGGCCGGAGGGCGGTGGACGTGGCCTGGGAGGACGGGTCGGCCAAGTTCGACGTTATATCGGGCGAGGGGACGCGCACGACGGCTATAGAGATAAAAGAAGACGGTTCGACAGTTATCCATCACGCGGGTTACACGCTAAAAGACCCGCTCATAACCGACTCTTACGTACGCTTTGACAAGCGGGACACGGGGTTGAAGTTTTTGGGGAGCGGGGATAAGGAGCTCAACGGGTTCAATCTCAGCGGCAACGGCGACCTCGTTGTGGGTGATTCTGGGTTCGCGTCCTCGTCCCGGCTGATACTGGGAGCGCCTTCAAGCATAGTTGGAAGGATACTCGCCAGCGACGGTAATTTTTACAACGTGCTCACCATGGCGAAAGACAAGGTGGCGGTGGACGGGGTGCTGTCTGTGACCGGAGCTCTGTCCGCGCCGGATTTTAAGGCGACGAATAGTTTTTCCGCGAACCTGGCGGAGGTGAGCACGCTAAATGTGGCCGGGCGGGCATCGCTTTCCGGAGAGTGCAACTTTTACGGCGCGGCAAAGTCGCACAATACTTTTACGGCCAACGACGCGATTGTCAACGGAAAGTTGACGGCTACGCTGCTTGAGGTGACGGGCAGCTACAAGGTAGCGAAAGTTGAGACGGACGCGCTGGACGTGAAAAATTGCCTTGTTTCGGATAACAATGGAATAACTGCGTACAAAATGATAACAGCCAACGCCGGACTGACCGTTGCGGGGGATTACAATGTTTCGGGAGACATAAAGCTCACCGGAACGGACAGCGGGCTTTACGCAGGGCAGAAGCGCCTCATAGCGCAGCAGGGGTCGGGGCTTATGGTGGGCTCGGACGATTCGGCGCGCGGGCCGTCCGATATTGTTATTGCCGCGCAGAACTCGGTTATCGTGCGCAACAAGTATGACGACATTGTGGAAGTTACGGGCAGCGCGGTAAACATAAGGCGCGTGAAGCTGAACGCGCTTTACGGCCTGTACGTGGAAGGCGGGCTGGATGTATCTGGCGGACTGAAAGTACCCACAATAGAAACGACAGGCTCGGTGAAATCCGGCGGCGTGCTCCAAGCGCTTAGCTCGGCGGAGGTTGCGGGGCAGCTTAGGGTGGACAAGGCGGCCACGTTCGCGAGCGCTGTTACGCTCACGGAAGGCAAGCTCCAGGCCCCGAACATTCACGCCTCCACGGATGGCGGGCACACGGGCAACCTGACGGTGGACGGTACGGCAAGGATCGGCGGGCCGTTATCCGTAACGAGCTCGACTTCACTGCACGGCACGCTGACGGTGGAGCAGACGATGACGGTCAGCGGAAGGATAGTGGCGAAGGACCAGATAGTTACGGAGAGCGGCATAATACGCAACAACAGCGACAGCTCCATACGGCTTAGATGCGCGGGCCTTATTGTTGAGGATGATTTGCAAAACCTTGTGAACGTGAGGTGCCAGAACCTAAACGCTTACGGATCGGTCAACGTAACGGGAAACGCGAACTTTTCAGCATCGCTTGTCAAGGCGGCGGGGTCCATGGATTTATGCGCGTCGGACATCCGTATACGGAACGCGGGCAACACTGACGCCGCACCCGCTTCGGCTTCGGCTTTCAACGTTGTTTCCAGCAGGACTGCCAAGAAAAACATAAAAAAGTTTTCGGGAGCGCTCGCTAAAATACGGGCGGCGAACATATTTGAGTACACGCGCAAAGATGACGGAAGCCAACAGATCGGCATGGTTATCGAGGACGCTACCACGCCCAGTGAAATTGTGACAATAACAGCGGCCGATGAAAAGTATATTGACCTTTACAGTTTGATATCTCTGACCGCGCAGGCGGTGAAGGAGCTGACTAATAAATTTGAGGAGGCGAATATAAAATGAAAGAAAAAGAAGAAGCGGTGCAAGTAAACCAGTGGGAAGAGATAGCGAGGTACAAGAAGGCTATAACCGACGCGACGAACGCGGTTTTAGCGTTTGTTCCGGCGATTGCGGTGCAGCCGGTGCTGGGAGCGGTGAACGCGGAAATCACAAGCGCTGTTAACAGTATATTAGCGGCGGAGATGGAGAAACTGGGGGAGAGGGATAATGTTTGAATACGTGAAAGACGCGGGGCTTAGGCCCGCCCGGCCGTATACGGAGCGGCCAAAGACAGATTTGATAATCCTGCACCACGTTGAGGGATGTATGAGCGTTGCCGCCATACACGCCATGCACATAGGGAAAGGCAACCGGGGCATTGATTACAACATATACATTGATCTTGACGGGACGGTATGGTGGGGGCGCGGCCTTGAGTATGAAGGCGGCAGCGTAAGCAATTCTTACTACAAGACTAAAGGCATGAACGCTCGCGCCGTGGCGATCGTGTGCAACGGCAACTTCAACAAACAAGAGATGCCGGAAGCGCAGAAAGCGGCGCTTAAGCGTGTTGTGGAGGATGTTGTGAAGTATTACGGCTTTAGCGGCGCGGCGCAGATTGTATCGCACAAAGAGGCCGCCGGGGCGGACTACACCGACTGCCCGGGTAGGTATTTCCCCACGGAAGAGGTGCGGGACTATATAAGAAACGGCGGTAGCGCGCCTGTTCCCGGACCGCCAAAGGATCGCGGCAATCCGGCTATTGAGAACCACAGCGCCACGCCGCTTTGTAACGCCGAGATGCAGGTAGACCTGGTTGCGACGGGGGTTAAGGACGATTCGGGCGTGGACAGCGTTGAGTTTCGGTTGTATCCCCAGGAACTGGGGAGCGACGCGCTGAGGGTTGTTGAGGCTGTGAAAAACGAAAAGAACCCTGGCCGCTGGGCCAAGAGGATCAATATAAAGAAGCTTTTCGGAGGGCGGAAGGGCAGGTATGTTGTCCGCTGCAGGGCGTACGATTCGGCGGGGAATTATTCTGAGGACTATAAAAACATAAAGTATTTTGACATAAAGTAGGGGGAAAGGGTATGTGGGAATCGTTATTATCGAATCTGGAACTGATCGGGGTACTGATAGCTATGTTGGCCGGCACGAACGCGGCCAATATTTTATTTGGGATGTACGGCAACATTGAGCTTAAAAACGAAGCTTTCGACTGGAAAAAACTGCTGCATGGGCTTAAGAAGTTCGGAGCTGTGGCTGTGGGCACGGCATGCCTGGTTGTGGTGTTCGCGCTGCTGCCCGGAGTGCTGGAACTTTGGAAGGTGGATATTGACACGGAGGTAATTGAAGGCATAAGCGCGGCGGTGATAGTGCTGATTTATGTAACGGCGATCGCTTCGTGCGGGGCGGACGCGGCGCTCAAGCTCAAGGACATTTTAAAGATAGGCAAGGCGGGAGAATAGCATGGATACCAACGTTTTAACCGCGCTGCTAGCCCTTATAGGCACGGCGGTGGGTTCGCTGGGAGGGATAATGGCTTCGAGCAAGCTTACAAACCACAGGCTGGCACAGCTTGAGAAAAAGGTTGAGCAGCACAATAACCTCGTGGAACGCATGGTCGAGGTTGAGCAGAAGGTGAAGAGCCATACGCAGAGGCTGGACAACATAAAACTTAACTGAACTTAATGACCATCTTTACTGCCTTCATGAGAGAGGGCGTGTGCAGGAGTATGTTTGAAAAGGACTGGTTGGCGAGGGGGCAGGCGCACTCCTTGTTTTTTATGGAGCGGCGCACGGCTTTGGCCGTGTCCGAATACCAGAGCTTCTGGAAGTCGTAATTAAAATCCCTTAAATTGCCCATCTGCTTGTCGTAGCCCAAAACGCAGCAGGGCCACACGCCGCCGTCGTAGTTTATGTGCACGTTTGATACTCCCGCGTAGCAGGGGATGACCTGGCGCTGTTCTTCGAGGATCCTTCCGGCGATGCCGTAGTAGACGATCCTCTGCGCTTCGGTGAGTTTTGTATAAGAACTCTTGGAAGCGATGTTCTCCTCGATTTTGCGTGCGAAATCCTTCATCAGCCGCTGGTAAGTCGCGGCGTCCGGTGTTATGGGGTCGCCGATATTGAAAAACTCGGCGCGCTGCTCGGCCACTTCGTTCCTGTAGCTGCCGACGTCCAGCGAGTGGACGAAATCCTCTATTTCGTCGAGGTGGCCGATGTTGAAGTTGGACACGACTGTTCCGAGTTCAAGGTGGAAGTTCGGATAGTCGTCCCGCACTTTCTTGAGGCGGTCGATAGTATTGAGCAAGCGCTTGAAGTTGCCGGGCACGCCCCTTATCTCGTCATGCAGCCCGCCCGTGCCGTCTATGGACGGTTTCACAGTAAGGGTTATTTCGGGGTCGTATTTTTTTATGATTTCCAGGATTTCACGCGTCTTTTCTTCTATGCGCGCGGGCATTATCGCGTTTGTGGGTATGTGGACGAGCCGGGGATGAAGATACTTTAACGCTAGCTCGACGATCTGGGGTATATCCTTCCGAATAAAAGGCTCGCCGCCGCTTATGTTGAAAAAGTAAACCGGCTTCATGGTCTTGAATATTTTTTCGATCTCGTCCGTGCTGAGGTCTTTTTTCGCACGCTCGGGATGCTTTAAGTAAAGGTCGCCGATCTGGCAGGTCTTACACCTTGACTGGCAGGCGGCGGTAACTGAAAACGTAAGCGTCATGGGGTCGATCTTCTTTTTGCCAAGATACCTGTGCAGCTTGAATTGCAGGAGCCTGGGGGCTATTCTGGTTACAAAATCTTTTTTCTTCATATTAAATCCATCTCTTCACGTCGGCGTTTGAGTTTGTTCCTTCCAGCGTCTTATCCGTAAAGTCCATCAGCGCGTCCGCGGTGAGGGCTTCGTAATCAATAACATACTTGTAACCGCCCAACTCGGCGAACTCGCGGCATTTTAAGTTGTAAGACACGACGATGGTCGGAACGCCCGTCTCGTAGGTTAAGACAGGCGCGTGGTGGCGGGTGAGTATTAGGAGATCGGCGCAATCCGCTATGTTCTTTATTTCGTCAGCCGTCATGTAGTGGTCTATAAGCACAAGGTTATCGGCGCCGTACTTTTGCTCGGCTTTCGCTTTTATTTCGCGGTGGGCGATGACGTCGTTCTCAAGTTCGAACGTAGGGTGCACGCTGAATGGCACCATCAATATATCGTGTTCGGGATACTTCTTAGCAACCCGTCCGATGTAGTCCACAGATTCGGACACGGCTTTTTGAGTATCTTCCCCGTTCTTTGTGTAGCGGAAGTTGAAGAAGATAAACCGGCCGCGCTTTATGCCGTACTTTTCCTTAACCTGGCCGAAGCTCATATCGTATTTCTTCTTATATATGAGCGCCGGGTCGTGGTGGAAGTAGTAATCCTTCACGCCTATCTCTTGCAGCACGTTTATAGAATACTCGTCCCGGACGCTCAGCAGAGCGACTTTGGGCAGAGTGGATTTCATCAGCCACCGTACGATAAAGTTTGGGATAAGGTGAAGCCCCACGCCGAAGACCACTGTGGGTTTCTTTTTCATGAGCATGTACTTCACCGTCAAAAAAACAAACTTGCCGCGAGGCGTCAGCAGTTTTTTTAGGTAGGAATCGAAATCTATGTCGTTTACGAGGCCGCCGGAAGCGAGGACCTGCGCGTCGCATGCTTTTAAGGTGGGGATTATTTTTTTGAGTTTGAAAGGTATGGCGTCTATCCCGTAACTTTCGGCAAGGAAACCGGGATTGTACGCCAGCGCAACTGCCTTTGCTTTTGGATAGATAGCCTGCACCTGTTCGATGGCAACCCGAAGCAATGTGTCGTCGCCGGTATTGTGCTTTCCGTAACCGCCTTGCATCAAAAACAGAGGTTCTTCTTTATCGCCTATGCGCGACTTTAAGACCTCTTTGAATTTATCCAAAAACGGTTCTATGCTTTTTCTTTCGTAAAGATCACGGTTCATAACGAATGGATTATATCATTTGACTGATATTGTGTCAAACCGGCGGGGAAGCCCCCGCGGGCATGCCTCGCTATATTCACACTCGATATAAAGATAGTGACGCTGTAAAAATTATAATAGAGAGAACAAAGCCGGTGCAGCAGCTCGTTGCACCGGCTTTGTTTTTATGTCAGCTATTATTTCACTTCTATATCCGCGCCAACTTCCTTGAGCTGTGCGGCGAGCTTCTCGGCGTCGTCCTTGGAGATGCCTTCCTTCACGGGGTTGGGAGCGCCGTCCACGAGTTCCTTGGCTTCCTTTAAGCCGAGGCCGGTAACTTCCCTGACAACCTTGATGACCTTTATCTTCTCCGCGCCGGCGGCCTTTAAGATCACGTCGAATTCCGTCTGCTCTTCGACAGCCTCGGCGGCTCCGCCAGCGGCGGGAGCGGCGGCTACGGCAACGGGAGCGGCGGCGGAAACGCCAAACTTCTCCTCAAGTTCCTTTACGAGCTCGGCGAGCTCGAGTACGTTCATCTGTTCAATAGCTTCTATTATTTGGGCTTTATCCATTTTTAACATCCTCCAAAAATTTTAAACTTATTATATCTTTTCTTACTGGGCCTGTTTTTGTTCCCTTATGGCGTTGAGCGCCATTACGAGGCCTCTGGGTATCGCGGAAAGCACGCCCACGAAGTTCGTGACCGGCGCGTTCATGCTGCCCATCATCTTGGCTATGAGCTCTTCTCTCGACGGCAGTTTCGCGAGGTTGTCTATACCGGCTGCATCGATAACCCCGCCGTTCAGTATACCGCCCTTGATCTCTGTTTTTTTCTTTTCTTTGATAAACTGCGCGAGT
>JAVBSU010000197.1:0-4880 GCA_031556555.1 Christensenellaceae bacterium | reverse complement strand
GATCCCGCCCAGGCCGGTAAGGCTATGGACGCCCTCGCCGTAATGTGCCTCGACGGCAACCAGGACAAGATCGGCCCCGGCCTCGACCTTGGCTATGAAGGTTACGATGACCTCCAGCTCAATACCCAGACAGAAGTCACTGAAAATCCCGAAAGGTATCTTGAAGGCAACGCGCTCATAAAGATCACAAACGAAGAAGAAATGGCGCTTTATCCCTTCTAAGGAATTTGCGCTCCAGGGAAGGCGGCCTGTCCGCCTTCCCGGAGTTCCTTTTGGAATGCCAGAATATATCGAAAGGATGATAATCTATGTCTGAAGTATTCCTCCATGTAAATAATGTTTTCAAGTCGTTCGCCGGCGTCAAGGCGCTCAAGGGAGTCAGCATGACGCTTAAACAGGGCGAGGCGCGCTGCCTCGTAGGTGAGAACGGCAGCGGCAAGTCGACGCTTATAAAAGTTATATCGGGCGTGTACCAGGCGGACTCCGGCGCAATCGAGTGCGGCGGCAAATCGTATTCCAACCTTACGCCCATGGACGCCATAAACAATGGCATACAGGTTATTTACCAGGATTTTTCCGTTTTCCCCAACCTTTCCGTGGCGGAAAACATAGCCATGAGTTCACTCCGGGCGGAAAAAGCCAAAACCGTGAACTGGAAGCGCATAAAGCGGGACGCGCAGAGCGCGCTTGACCGCATAGGCGTTAAAATGGATCTTGACGCGAAGGTGGAAAAGCTTTCCGTTGCCGACAAGCAGCTGGTGGCCATATGCCGTACGCTGCACTCGGGCGTCAAGCTCATAATAATGGACGAGCCAACCACCGCCCTTACTAAAAAGGAGGTCAACTCGCTCCTAAATATCATTCGAACATTGAAAAAAGACGGCATCTCCACCATATTCGTCAGCCATAAGCTGGACGAAGTCATGGAGGTCTCCGATACCGTTACAATAATGCGGAACGGCGAGGTCGTGGCCGACGGCCTTGTATCCGACTTCGACATGAGCAAGTTCGTGTTCTACATGACCGGCCGCGAGGTCGCGTACCGTGTATTCGAACCCGGGTACACCGCGGGCGAAGAGCTGCTGCGCGTTGAAAACCTCAGCGCGGTCAACGGTTTCGCGGACATAAGCTTCACACTCAACAGGGGCGACGTGCTGGGCATAACCGGCCTTTTAGGTTCCGGCCGCTCGGAGCTCGCGCAGACGCTCTTCGGCTATTACCGGGCGACCTCGGGCAATATATACGTAAACGGCCAAAAAACCGCTATAAGGAACATCCAAAACGCCCTTAAGCACAAGATCGGCTACGTGCCCGAAGACAGGCTTACCCAGGGGTTATTTTTGAAACAGCCGATAAAGACCAACCTCGTGGCCGCCGTCCTCGACCGCTACGTGAAAAAACTCAGTTACATAGACGAAGACGGCCGGGAAGAATGCGCCGGCCGCTGGCTTAAAGAACTCACCATAAAGACGCCGGACTCTAATAACCTCGTGAGCACGCTCTCGGGTGGCAACCAGCAGAGGGTCGTCCTCGGGAAATGGCTGGCCACTGAGCCGCAGATATTGATACTGAACTGCCCCACCGTGGGCGTGGACATAGGCTCCAAGGAAGGCATCCACGACATAATCCGCGAACTCGCCGACCAGGGCATGGGCATAATAATAATATCCGACGACGTCAGCGAAGTTATCCAGACGTGCAATAAGATAGTGGTCATGAAAAAGGGGCGGCTCACCGGCTCCTACAAAAACACCGACATAGGTGAAGAAGGTCTCGCCAAGGAATTGAGCTGAGCGGGAATTGCTTGAAAGGAAGTATTGATATGGGGAAAAGTAAATTCAAAAGATTTACCGAACAGAATGAATTTTTCGTACTGCTGGTAGTCATAGCGATGATCGTTATAATAAGCATAATCAACCCCGCTTTTGCCACGCCCTCAAGCGCGGTCGATATACTGAGGGCCGGGATAGAGCTTTCCATATTCGCGATTGGCATGTACCTCGTCATAGTATCGGGCGGCATAGACGTGTCCTGCGCGTCCATAGGCATGTTCGCCATGTTCACCACCACCAAAATACTGTACGAGACGAACTTTGAGGGGCATGTTATCGTGGCCTACATACTGGCCGGCGTATTCGGTTTAGGCTGGGGCCTCGCGAACGGACTCATAATTACCAAACTCAAAATACCGCCGCTCATAGCGACGCTGGCGACAAACGGGATAATGATGGGCCTTATGCTGTTCTTCATAGGGAGCAGGGAAATCTCCGACGTGCCGGCGGGCATACTTGCCGAAAACAAGCACGTCATGTTCACTGTTACAAACGAATACGGCATATCTTCGTCGCTGCCATACACCTTCTTGATGCTGGTGGGTATAGTAGTGGTCGTATTCCTCCTCGTGCACTACACCATGCTTGGCAGGAACATATACGCAATCGGCGGCGACGAAGTTTCGGCCGAACGCGCCGGTATAAACGTCAACTTCACGAAAATGTTCACCTACGGTTTTGCCGGTATAATCTTCGGCCTTGGCGGAATGGTGCACACGATAATGATGGCCAACTCCAATCCCGTTGACCTTACCGGCAAAGAGATGATAACCATTGCCGCCGTGGTAATAGGCGGGACGAGGCTGACGGGCGGCCATGGCTCCATACTGGGTACGTTGCTTGGGGCCTTCCTCGTTACGATAGTCAACAACAGCCTCATACTTATCGGCATACCTTCATTCTGGCAGCGTTTCGTCACGGGCGCGATAATCGTCATTGGCGCGAGCATAAGCGCTTACCAGGCCCTTAAGAGCACGCGCCGAATGAACGTGGAAGTAGCGTAGGGGGGAGAGAGATGAATAACAACAGCACACTGCACAAGAAAAAGAAAATAAACAGCAACACGCTGGGCCTGTTCATATTTATGGTCGCCGTGTTCTTCGTAATGGGCATGATAAAGCCGCAGGCGTTTTTCTCGCTCGGCAACTTCCAGTCCATGGGCTTCCAACTCCCTGAGATAGCCATACTGTCCATAGGCGTTATGCTGCCCATGATAACGGGCGGCATGGACCTTTCCATGGTGGGCATATCAAATCTTTCCGCTATCATAGCGGCGCAGGTAATGATACACGGCATACCCGAGGGCGCTGACCCCGGCACCGAGGCGATGTTTGTAATACTGTCCTTCCTGGTGGCCTGCGTTGTGGGCATTGCCTGCGGCTACTTCAACGGTTTCATAATAACAAAGTTCGGCACTCCCCCCATGATAGTGACCCTCGGCGGCCAGTATCTCTTCATGGGCCTTGCAGTAATAATAACCGAGGGCAAGCCGCAACTCGGCTTCCCCGAATTCTTCCAGGAAATCGGCAACGGAACGATAGGCGGCCCGGACGGCGTGCCCATACCGCTCGTGATATTTATCGTAATCGCGGTCATCATGTACTACGTGCTGCAAAAGACGCCATACGGCACCAAGCTTTACCTTATCGGCAGCAACACTGAAGCCAGCCGTTACAGCGGCATAAAGGTAGACAGCCTGCTAAGGCGTACCTACGGCATAACCGGGCTCATGTCCGCCATCGCGGGCTTCATACTAATCGCCCGCACCAACCAGGCCAACGCCGACTACGGCACGTCTTACACCCTGCAATCGATAATGGTCGCCGTGCTAGGCGGGACAAACCCCAACGGCGGAGCGGGTACAGTCAGCGGCGTCATCATGGCCGCGCTCACGATGCAGTTCATATCCACCGGCATAAACATGCTGGGCGTTTCCAACGTGAACTTCCTGCGGCAGCTCGTTTGGGGCGTTGCGCTCATAGCCGTTATGGCCATAAACTATTTCTCAGCCCAGCGCAGGGCGAAAAAGGCGCTGTTGAGCACCTGATTGCAAACACATATTAAATACAACGAGGTAAGATAATGGATAAGAAAAAAATAGTGATGTTCGGCAGCTACGTGGCCGATTTAACGGGCGTTGCGGAGCACCTTCCCAAGGCCGGCGAGACGGTTTTCGGCGAAACTTTCAAAATCGGCCCGGGCGGCAAAGGCAGCAACCAGACTGTCGCGGCGCACCGCGCGGGCGCGGACATAAAAATAATCACAAAGCTGGGGCACGACGTGTTCGGCGACCTGGCGCTCAGTTTTTACAAAGAAGACGGTATTTCGGCGGACAATATTTTAATGGACGATTCCATGGGCACGGGCATAGCGCTCATATGCGTGGACGAAGGCACCGGCCAGAACCAGATACTCGTCGTTCCCGCCGCGTGCACAAACTTCACGGACGCGGACATCGAAAAGATAAGGCCTGTTATCGAAGAGGCGGACATACTCCTGGTTCAATTCGAGGTGAACATGGACGCCCTCGAAAAGGTCATAGACATTGCCAAGGCGGCCGGGGTAATGGTAGTTCTGAATCCCGCGCCCGCGCGTAAAGTGCCAGTGGAGCTGCTGCGCAAGACGGATATCGTAACGCCCAACGAGGTTGAGGCCGAGACACTGACCGGCGTTCCCGTTCCCGACGAGGCCGGCGCGCGCAAAGCAGCGGACGTGTTCCATTCGTGGGGCATCGCGGGGGTTGTTATAACCATGGGAAAGAACGGCGTGTTCGCCAGCGACGGCAAAAACTCCAAAATGGTCCCCGCCTACACCGTTAACGCAATTGACACCACCGGAGCGGGCGACGCTTTCACCGGCGGCTTTGTTACCGCCCTCGCAGAAGGCAAGGATATTTTTGAGGCGTCCGTGTTCGGCAACGCTCTCGCCTCGCTGTCCGTGCAAAAGTTCGGTACCGCCCCTTCCATGCCCACGCGGGCGGAGATAGATGAGTTGTTAAAGTAGGACACCAAGCCAAAGGAACCTTTTGCTAACGCCAAAAAGGTTCCT
>JAVBSU010000003.1:0-9055 GCA_031556555.1 Christensenellaceae bacterium | reverse complement strand
CCGCCCAATTCCTGCTCCCGGCCGGTGAACGACGCGCCGGAGTACAGCGTTACGCCGTCCGGTTCCATTGTTTGCTCAAGGTGAACGAAACGCATGGCTTCAGGCTTGTGCGCCGCACCCCTCGGCGCCGCATGCGTTTATCACACAAGTCCTGATCGGTTCGGCGTTGCCGTCCTCGCCGGCGCCGCCCACAACCGCCAGCAGCTCATCGTCCGAAAGCTCTTGGTCACGCATTTTAAGCAACCGGAGGTCGGATCCTTCAAGATCCAGCACCAGCAGCCGCTCGTACTTGCCCGCCTTAGCGTCAACGTCGTACGTCTCGTTTTCGTACAATGCCATCGCATTGTAGTCGGAAGGGTCGCCCAATAGCATGAATCCGATTTTCTCCGGAATCTCCACCTTTTCCATCCCTTCCAGTTCCGATGTGCTGTACACTCCTACGCTAAGTGTTTTTACTACTTCCCCGCCCTTGTACAACTTTACTTCTTTGTCCATTTCAAACTCCTCACTTTCATTTCGTTTTATTGGATGACAGCGTCATCCAAGGCGATAACATTGTTGGCAGCCGCGTATAGCGCCAGCCGTTCCCTGATATTGTGCCGTAGGCTTATGCACGCGCCACGCCCGCCCGACCGGTGCGCGCACCCGCCCGCGCAGCTTGGTAGCAGCGGGCAGTCCGGGCACTCCTCCAGCGAAAAGGGGCTCCAGGCAAGCCATTCCTTCTGGAGCGGCGCTCCTTCCACCCCGTCCAGTTCGTCGAGCGTGCACACTCTTTTTTTTCTGTCTGAAACCGTGTTCCAGCACTTGTGCATATCCCCGTTGGGCAACACCACAAATCCGTTGGGTTTGATGGCCGCGCACATACTGCGCAACGCGCCGGGCAGCGCGGCGGACGCCAGCTTAAGCCGGATGGCCGTTTGCATCAGCGCGTACTCGATCCGGCCGTATTCCGCGAGAGGCAGCACCTCGCCGGTGACCCGCAGGCATTCGTCCGAGCATACGTCCACAGGCGCGAAGTAAACGGAAAAATTATTGCGCCCGGCCAAGCCCCGGCAGCACAGGTCATGTAGGAGCCCATCTATGGAATCCATGTTCCGCTTGTCGATGTTGACCCGGACCGTCACGGTGAGCGGGGTATTGCATACTGCGCGCTCGATGTTCGCCACGATGCGCTCGTAGGTTTTCCCTCCGTTTTTCAAATGGCGCCGGCTGTCGTGCGTGTCCCGCCCGCCGTCCAGAGTGATCTGCACCTGCCTGACTTCCTGTTCAAGCAGCCTGTTCGCCGTATCCTCGTCAAGGTGGTAGCCGTTCGTTACCATAAACGATGTGTAGGCCGCGCCGTTATCCGCGCAAACCTTACGGATGCGCGACGACAGGCCGTATACGGCGCGTTTCGCGAGCAGCGGCTCGCCGCCGTACCACGCCACGTGCAGGCGGTTCAAATGCTTTGTCCGCCGCCTGATCATGGCGCAAAGGCGCGATTTGATCTCTGCCGTCATGGGGGTTTGGTCGAGGCTGCTCCCCTGGTAGCAGTAGTCGCAAGCGAAATTACAGGCCAGCGTGGGCGCGATGGTCAGCGTCATGCAGGAACGGTTGTGCCGGTTCATCGTGAAGGATTCCATGATTTTCCGGCTTTCGTCCACGCCGCAGCCTACCAGGTAAGCGCCCTTTATAAGGCTTTCCGTTATGCGCCCCGCCTGTGTTCCACCGCCGCTCATTCCTCCGTATTCCCGGTAGACGCGCATGTCTTCGGCATCCCACACCGCCAGCGCGCCGGACACCGCGTTGTAAGCGAGCGTATCCCCATTTTTGAGGGGCACGAACACATTGTATTTTGATTGCTTGTACATGCCGGTTTCTTACCTCACATTAGTTTTGCAGAAGCTGCCGCCGTTCTTCCAGGCTCCACGCCTTGCTTTGCCGCAACGCCAGGCCCAGGTATTCTCCGCCTATGTGCACGGCCAGGCCTTTTGCCACAAACGAGCCCAGTATCTCCGCCGTCCTGCCGTCCGCGCCGCCCAGCCGCTCTATTAGCCGCCCTTCCGTAACCACGTCGTCCAGCATCCGGTAGACGCGGCTTTCCTCCTCATCCAATTCGAGTTGTATGTTCGTTCCCCATCTTGTGTCCGTGATACGCACGAGCCCACCTTCCTCCTCCATTGCAAGCACAGGCGCTTCCCGTGCGGTTTTCCACAGCCGGTGCCAGTTTTCTATGCCGCCGGCCAGCGGCTCGTAGGAGACATTGTCCACACCCTTCCACTGCACGTCGAAGAAATAGGCCAGCTTGTTCATGTCGAAGTGCGGCGGATAGATAAAATCGTAGAACCTGGACGGCCGGAAAGCGTTGAAGTAGCGGCTCCGGTTTTTATAGTAGGCGCTATATCGCTGGCAGATTACGAACGACCGGCTTATGCCCGGCGGGTTGAAGTGCGTAATTTTGGGAAGAAGCTCTGTCATCTCGTCGTAATCGGACTGCGCCTCCCCGTAGATCCGCATCAGCATGTACCAGTACACAAAAACTCCGTACTCGCGCGCGCATTTCAGGAAAAACAGGTTTTGAATGGCGCGTACGCCTTTGTTCATCAGCCCCAGCAGGTGGTCGGACAGGCTCTCGATGCCCGGCTGCGCGACCGCGACGCCCGCCTGCGCGAGCCGCCGCATCTGTTCCCGGTTCAGGTTGGATTTCACGCAATAGTAGAGGAAAGGCTCTTGATCCGGAAAACGGTCTTTCAGGCGGGGGAGGAAGGTGTCGAAGTACGACATGTCCATGTTGTTTTCACATGCCTGGAAGCGCGTGAGCCCGTACTTATTGCTGTAATGCTCCAACATATCCAGTACGTGCTCCGGGCGCTTTAGCCGGTAGCCGCCCCCTATGCCGTTCAGCCCGCAGAACGTGCAGCCCTGCTTGTCCATCCACCAGCAGCCGCGCGAGCTCTCGAAGGGCAGCGCCATGTGCTCCTTGTAACCGGGCATATTCGCGCTGAGCCCGATGCGTTCCAGGCTGTCGAAATAATCGTCGAATTCCGGTACGAGGCCATTGTCAAATACCTCCTGCGGGACGCTTCCGCACTCAGTTTTGTATGCGTTGCCGTCCGCGTCCCTGCAAAGCACGCCGCGCAGGCCTTGGGGCGCCCGGCCGTCTAGAAGGCTGCGGAACAGTTCCACCGCTATATCCTCCGCTTCACCCGTGCAGAGGGCGTCGATCCAGTCCAGACGGTCAAAAAGCTCCTCCCCGATTTCCCCGTGCACGCTCGCGCCGCCGTACGCTACCTTGACATGCGGGTACAGTTCTTTGATTCGTTTGCCAACCGCCAGGTAGGGAAGTGTTTGGAACAGGCAACTAAAGCCCACCACCTGCACATCGCTCGAAAGGTTCAGCCTGCTGATACAGTCTTCCATAAAAGGCCCAATCAGCGTTTGTTTGATCGTTTTCAGTTGCGTGATCAACTCTTTATCGTCCGAAATGCCGATGTACTCGAAGTAATCGCCGTCGTCCGGGCAAACATTCCCTTTCCCCCAGAGGATATCTGAGTAGATCCAGTCCAATACCTTCGCGTCGATCTTTTTGCAGCAGGCGATGTTGTCGTATGGATGGATGCCGAACTCTTTCGCGAAATCATGGTTGAAATAAAATGTTTTGCAGGGTATGCCCGCGTCTCGGAGCAATGTGGAAATGACGGATAGCCCCAGGCCCGGATAAAAGACGGGCCAAAATGGCATGTTGACAAAATAAACCATAGCGCACTCCTGTCTGCCGTACACAACTGCCTTGATACAGCCATACCCATTTCTCACCGGGCAAGATTAGGTTTGTTTTACTCAAGGCGGCCGGAAATAAAAAATCCTGTCTATACAGCCATTGTAAAACAGGATATTTGTCCGCACATCGTCCGAATGGACTAACTTCAGATTAGGGGCTGTTTCAAAAATATCATCAACCATCTTTTTGGCAATATTCCAGCCTGGCACATGCAAAAATGCTCATGCTAGCGCTGCCAGCACTGCGCTTTTTGCAAGCACCAATCAGAAAAATTGCTCAAAAATCTAGCTACCGCTATTATTTTTGAAACACGCCCTAGAGTTGCGCCGATTATTTCAATTTTTCCGCCAGCTTCGCGCGGCGGTCGATGTCCAGTTTTTGAAAGATGGTACGCAGGTGGGCTCGCACAGTGCTTTCGGTTACGCAAAGCCTTGCCGCAATCTCGCTGTTGCGCAGCCCTTCGGCTGCCAGCAGCGCAACCTCGCGTTCCCGCGCGGTCAAATCAGATGGCAGTTCGCCCTGGAGCATAGTGTTGTGCAGCGTTTTCCACCCGGTGTCGAATTGCGCTTTAACCGTGCTGTATACGTCCAGAAGCTGGGGATATTTTTTCCTGATCAATTCCCCGGGAAGCCCGTGAAGCAACTCAAAAAAAGAAGCAAAATACATGATTAAGCCGTCGGGTACCGCTTTTTCCGCGGCATGTTCCAGCAATTCGGCGGCTTTTGCGTGCCTGCCCGTTCCGGCATATCCGACGCCTAGGAGGAGCGAAAAAACAAACTCCACGTAATCGGACTTGCCCCTGGCTTCCGGCGGCAGGGCCTCCAGCCTGCCGATGAGCCGCGCAAAATCCCCCTGGTGGATCAAATAAATGGCGTGAACATAGAGCGCGTTGGTGGGTACAGGCCTTGGCGCATGCTTTGGAATATCGCCCTTCTGCAGCCAATCCGCTATGCGCGTATGCGATTTGAGTTCGGCTAAAAGCGTTCCGCGGACGATATCCAGAACCGTCCGCACCACAAACGTATTCTGGTGCGCGTAGGACGCGGCGCGTTCCATAGAGGCGACAGCGTTCTGCCAGCCCGGCATATCGGCCTTTATCACCGCGATATTGGCCAGCATCATGGCGGCGCCTAATTGGATAATACTCTGTTGTTTGCTTTCGGCGAGGTAAGCGGCCTTGTAGGCAAATATCTCCGCGCTCTCCAAATTGCCCCGCATGTACGCGAGCTCTGTGCGCAAAAGAGCGTCCGCCCCGCTGCCGTGACCGTTCGCCAGCCGGGTATAAACGGCGATGAATTCTTCGAGCAGTGCGGCCTCACGGTCGGCTTCACCCGCCTTCATGTGGAATTCGCTCAACTGAAAGTAACCGCCGAACGCCCACGGCGCTTCGGGAAGGATTACCCGTGAGAAAGCGGCGCCAAACATCGGTTCAGCCTCTTTAAGGATCGGGATCATTTTATCCAGGTGTGGGAAGAACCGGTAAGCGGAAAGCAGCAGCCATTCCGCCCGCAGCGGGCCGCAATCCGGGAGTTGCGCGTCGAGCTCATCCAGCAAGCAGCCAAACGCCTTGTCTTCCCCCGAAGACTTGACCGCCCAGGCAATGCGCAGCATGGAGAGGGGGTGCGCCTGCCGGGTTTCCGCGGGACAGTTCCGCGCGATATCCAGCGCCATTTCATAGAAAGGCGCATCGTTGATTTCTTCAAAAATGAGGTGAGAGAGGTCAAGGGAAAGCATGTGGCCGTACGCACTGGCCTTTGCGTAAAAAAACAGCGCCTCCGCTGTATTGCCTTCGCCGCGGCAAAGACCGCCGGCGCGCAGCAGGCACTCCCGTTCAAAAGCTACGCCGCGTTCCGCGCGCTTCTTCGCCATCAACTCAAGCAGGATATTGTGCGGTTCGTAACGGCGGTGTGCCGGGTCATAGCTGATAAACGGGCTCCTCAGGGCTTCCTCCGCGTAACCGGGCAGGACGCCGCAATGAAGCAAACTGCACATCTGCCGCGCTGTAGCTGTTTCGAAAGGCGACAAATACAGAAAGAAGACCTGCTGTTCCGCCGTCAGCCTGTCCCACACCAGTTTTTCCATGAGCGAGAGTATGGTTGTATCGGAGAAACTGCCCGTTCCCCTGTATGCGCAAAGCTGCAGGTAAACGGCAATGATCCAGCCGTCTGTATAGCTCAGGACTTGCTGCGCGTCTTGCTCTCTTAAGGCAACGCCTGCCCGGGCGTAGTAACGGCGGATGTCTCCGGCCTCCAGCCGCAAATCAGAGGCTGTGATATGCAGAAAACCGCGGCCCGCGATTATTGCGTGGAAATTCTGTCCCAGCATCTGCGTCACAACAACAATATGTAATCCAGCGCCGCCGTGATCCAATAGCGCGGCCAGAAAGGCGGGGGGCAGGCCGGTGCATAAAAAATGAAAGTTGTCGATCACGAGCCAGGCCTCGCGGCTGCACTTTATGGCGCGCAGCGCGTCACACGTTTCTCCAATCGTAAACGCGTTTGGGAAATCGATTCTTAGCAACCGTTCGCCGGCGCGGCCGTCTATTTTTTCTATTTCCCGGCACAACCGCCGGTAACCCGCGCCGGGCGCTTCGTCCAGGGCCGTAACCCAGTAAACATCCGCGCTTGGAGTGGTGGCCGTTTTAAGATAATCCCGTACGGCGGTGGTTTTGCCGTAGCCGGACGGCGCTTCCACGATCGCTGCGGGCGAAGCGCGCAGTTGATCCAGTTTATGATTGAGCCGGTCTGAATAATAGTGTTGCTCGGCGGGAGCCGCTTTTTTTTGTCCCATAACGCTATCCTTTTGATAAAATGGATAGATATCCGTCTTATGTACTCATAATACTCTTTAGGGGGGAGCCTTGCAAGCTTCCGTTGTTCCACTATTATGCGCAAACACTTTTATGATGTTACAGAATAAAATTCTACAAAAACGTATTTCTGAAAAACAGCGATAAAATTAAAAAAACCTCAAACCGCATGGTTAAGGGATTTTCTGTGGTGACCCGAGCGGGACCAAATCCGAACGCCAACTCGCGGGCACAAAAATACCGCACTCCACTTTTGATGAAGCGCGGCATGCTGTCCGGACTTCCGGACTGGTGACCCGCCGGCGATTCGAACGCCGGACCCTTTGATTAAAAGTCAAATGCTCTACCAACTGAGCTAGCGGGTCGATTTATCGCGACGCGGGTTATTATATCATAAGCTTTGGAGCTTGTATAGACTTTTTTTCAAAAAGCATTTAGCTTTTTGTTTTGTGCATGATATAATTAAATCAGTATAAATTCAGTATGAAAAGGGGTGGACGCAAAAATGGATTCACAGCCCAAAAAAGCAAGCGATTCAAAGGCGGAGCAGGTCCATATCGTAATGCCTTCGGATGTTAACAGCTACAACCGGCTGTTTGGAGGCACGCTTATGCAATGGATAGACATTGTTGCGGCCGTGGTTGCGCGCAGGCATTCGGGGATGGACGTCACCACGGCCTGTGTGGACAGCCTAATATTCCTTGCGCCCGCTCACCTTGGCGATACTATACTTTTAAAAGGCCGCATAAGTTACGTTGGCAACACATCCATGGAAGTAAACGTAAAGACTTACGTCGAGGAACTCTGTGGGAGGCGCAGTTTGGTCAACAATGCCCATATGCTTATGGTGGCTGTCGATAAGTCCGGCCATCCGCAGAAAGTTCCGCCCCTCATAATAAAAACAGGGGCCGAACGGGCGGAATGGCAGGCCGCCCAGACGCGCCGTGAACTCAGGGATAAGCAACGGATTTAAAAAAACTTCGCATGCGGTAAAAATATTTTTCTTAAAAAAGAGGAATCGGGATTTCTTTGTTGAATACTTTTCTTATAACTTTTATTAATGCTTAAATTATTTGTTAAAACTCATTGCGCGAATGACATAAGTAAGAATTATTTTGTAACATTTTGGAGCATTGAATGCAGTATTCAAGGATCAACAACAAAAAAATGAAATCCATAAACAAGCAGAATGTTATGAACACCATAAGGAAGTTCGGAAAGATTTCGCGCAAAGACCTGACGAAACGCACCAAGCTTACGACAGGCACTATAACAAACCTGACGGACGAGCTTTTAAAGTCCAAGCTGATACAGGAAAAAGGCAGCGGCGAGTCGGAGGGCGGGAGGAAACCCATACTGCTGGAGCTCAACCCGAGGGCGGGCTACGCCATAGGGCTGGAGCTTAACACTTCGCAAATATGGTGCGCGCTGAGTGATTTCAAAGGTGAAATAATAGATAAACTGCACGAGCGCGTGGGCTTTATCGAGGACAGGGACGGCGTTATAGACAGCATGGTGGCATGCATCGATGAAATATTGAGGCGGAACAACGTGGATAAAGCCGCGGTTTTTGGGATAGGGCTGGCGGTGCCTGGGCCGTTCAACGACCAGAAGGGCGTTATCGTAAATCCCCCTAATTTCAGAGGCTGGCATAATGTTCCAATACGCGATATAATCGAGGAGCGGACGGGCATTAAGACTTATGCCGAAAAAGAGACGCAATCCTCGGTTCTGGGAGAATACTGGTTCGGCCTGGGGAACGGCTACAAGCGCATATTCCAGGCGAACGTTTACGAAATAGGCATTGGCGGGGGATTCCTTGTGGACGGCAACATCTTCCACGGCGACAGGTTTTGCAGCATGGAGCTGGGGCACACCGTCGTCAAAATAGACGGGCGGCCGTGCATATGCGGCTCAAGGGGCTGCCTCGAGGCTCAGGCCAACGGTTTAGCGGCCGTAAGGTACGCCAGGGAGAGCCGGAGCGGCAGCGGCGCGCTCGGTGGACTCGATGAAATAAGCCTGGACGACGTAGTTGCCGGGGCCGAAGCGGGCGACGCCGTGTGCGTGATGGCTATAGAAAAGTGCGCGTACTACCTTGGCGTGTCGCTCATGAACGCAATAGGGCTCTTAGCGCCTGACGCCATAGTGTTTGGAGGCGACTTCATGGCCAAAAGCAGGCTCCTCTTCGAAAAGACCACGGAACACCTTAATTCACATCCATATTTTATACACGCAGGTGAAGTGAAAAAGTTCCGGGCTTCATTTGGGATAGACGCGGGAGCGATAGGCGGTATAGCGACAGTGCTGAACGCATTTTCAGAAATATAAAAAGGTAGGGATAGATTTTCGTATGGACAGAAGAAAACTTGTGACGGACACCCTCGAATGCAGGAATACGGACAGGCGGGCGCCCAGGCAGCTATGGACGCTTCCTTACGCGGGGATGCATTTCCCGGAGGAACTTAAAAAAATAAAAGCGGATTTCC